>JAJZMW010000080.1 GCA_021848165.1 Thermoplasmata archaeon | reverse complement strand
CGAACGACCTCGCACGGTCTGGACGCGCGCGTCGATCTCCCGCGAGCTGCGCTCGAAATCCTCCGCGCGAGGTCGCATGACGACGCGGAGCCCGCGCACCGATGGCGGGTAGTCGCACTCCGCGCTGCGGCCGACCAGCTCGGAGCCGTGTCCCAGCGCGACGACGATCTCGGTGGCGCTGGGGAGCAGCGATACAACGCGCATCGAAGAACGACGTCGCCGAGTCGCGCAGGTCTTAGAAGCCTTGGGGGGGGTCGGTGGGGGATCGCGGGGTTCTCTCGGCGAGCGCCCGCAGCCGGCTCTCGTCGTCGGCGGAGAGGCCGAGGCGCCGGGCCCGTTCCCACTCCCGACGCGCTCCGTCGGGATCCCCCGTTCGTTCGAGGGCGACCCCGAGCAGGAAGTGGAGACGGCCGTCCTGCTCGGAGCGGATCAGGGCACGCCTCAGCTCTCCTCGCGCCTCCGCCCAGGATCCCTCGTCGATCAGAACGGCGATGTAGGCGATCTGGGCCTCCCAGGACTGGGGGTGCGCCGACACGAGCCGCGCGAGTTGAGCTCGCTCGCCTCGTCGATCGCCCCCCGCCCCGGTCGCGAGCGCGGCCCCGATCTCCCCCTCGAGCAGCCCGGGGCGAAGCGCGAGCACCTGCTCCCACGCCCGCCGCGCCTCGGGGCCGCGCCCGAGGGCGGCGAGGCTGCGAGCGCGCCCCAGGTGGGCCGCGAGGTATTCGGGCTTGAGTTCGGCCGCCGCGGTGTAGAATCGCAGGGCCAGAGGAAACACTCCGGCCGCCCACCACGTGTCGGCGCGCCGCATCTGGGCTTCGAGCTCCTGGGCGCTCGGAAGGGCGGCGGAATCCGCCCGGACCCCCCCTTCGGGGCGAGGAACGAGCGGGGTGTCGATGCCGAGGTTGTCCACGAGGCGCGCCAGCGCGTCCCCGACGACCACGGTCCCTCCCCGCCGAGCGACCTCGGGAGCCCAGTCCGCGGGGAGCTCCCCGAGGGAGAAGACGACGAGCCGGTTCATCGGAACGTCTTCCTCCTCGCACCAGGAGCG
This sequence comes from Thermoplasmata archaeon, assembly GCA_021848165.1. Taxonomy (GTDB): domain Archaea; phylum Thermoplasmatota; class Thermoplasmata; order Lutacidiplasmatales; family UBA184; genus Lutacidiplasma. The sequence goes on along the minus strand of JAJZMW010000080.1, from coordinate 1,961 downwards.
GACCGACGCGAGCGACCCTCGGCTCGCGTCGGCGACGAAGACGTAGAGAAAGCCATCGGCCGTGCGCAATGCGAGGCCCTCCGCGACCGGTCGGGCGGCCTCGAGGCGTTGGCCCATCGCCCCAAGAATGTCCCGCACCAAGGCGACGAACTCGGCCTCCGTCATCGACCCGCCGGATGCCATCGTTCGCTTAAATATCCCGGACCGTCGACCGGGATGGGGACGCTCGTGAAGTTCGCCGAGCTCGTCGCGTATCGACCCCGCATCGAAGCGCACCTCCGGCGGGAGTACGACCGGGAGCGCCCGAACGCCCCCACGAACGTACGGCCGTACCTTCGGCTCAACGAAGGCTTGACGCTGCGCGGAGGCAAGCGGTTCCGCGCGATCCTCCTGCTCGCGGGCTACCACATCGCCAGCGGCCGCCGCCCCGACGTGGCGATCGGGCCGGCCGCGGCCCTCGAACACTTCCAGAGCTGGATGCTCATCCATGACGACATCATCGACCACTCGGCCGAGCGTCGGGGCGGCCCGACCGTCCATCGTGCGGCCGCCGCCCTGCGGGGCCGCGGCGCCCCGCGGCCCGAGGCCGAGGAGTTCGGCGTCGGGATCGGGATCACCCTCGGCGATCTCGAAGAGCCGGCGACGGTCGAGGGCCTCCTCGGGTCGGCCGCACCCGGGCCCGCGCGGCTGGCGGCGCTCGCCGAGTACGCCCGGATGACCCGGTTGACCGCCTACGGTCAACTCCTCGACATCCGCAACGGCACGCGGCCGCCGGCGCAAGTCCGGGCGGCCGACGTCTACCTGGTCCACGAGCTCAAGAGCGCGGTCTACACCGTCGTCGCCCCGCTTCGCATCGGAGCGTTGCTCGGTGGGGCTCGCCCGGATCGGCTGGAGGACCTCGCCGCGTGGGGTCGGGATATCGGCGTGGCGTTCCAGCTCCGCGACGATGTCCTCGGGGCCGGGTTCTCCGCCGTCGATATCGGCAAGAGCTCCAACGACATTGTCGAGGGAAAGCGGACCCTCCTCATCGTTCGCGCGTGGGCCACGGCGACCGCGGCCGAGCGCCGGGAGCTCGAGCGCGCCCTCGGTCGGCCCGCCGCCACCCCGCGGGAGATCCGGCGGGCGCTCGAGATCCTTCGGTCGACCGGGTCCCTCGCGTACTCCGAGCGGGCGATCGCTCGGCTCGGGCGACGGGCGAGCCGACGGCTCGCCGAGAGCCGGACGATCCGTTCGGCGGCGAAGCCGCTGCTCGCGGAGATCGGGCAGCGTTTGATCGAGCGGTCGGTCTAGCGTTCGGAGGAGTCCGCGCGCGGGCCCGGGGACCCACCCCCGAGACCGCTGGCTTGGATCGCCTCGCTGATCTCGCGTTGCATCGTCTGATACCGCTCCTTGAGCGCGTTCTCCTGGCGTTCCATCGCCTTGACGCGGACCTCCAGGGTCTCCTGATCCTCGGTGAGGAGGTGCTCGACCTCTCCGCGGTCCTTCGCCCGCGCGAGGAGCCCCCCGATCGGGCGGTAGAGCGGCGTCCCTTCCGGGAGCCCTTTGATCTCTTCGAGCGTGTGCTTGATCTCGCGCAGTTTGAGGTCCATCTGAAGCCTCTGCTGGGAGACGGTCGCGAGATCTTGCTGGACCCGCTGGAACTGCTTGATGTCGTTCTGGAGCTTCGCCGGGATCGCCACGACCGGTCGACGGCCCGCGCGAGATAAGCGCTTCGCCCGCGATCGAGACGCTACGGAGGCGTTGGGCCCGGTGGGGCCGCGGCCCGCTCGATCGTCGCGAGCGAGAGATGGATCCACCCGAGGTACGTGTTGAGCGCGGCGCGCGCGGCCCCCGTGTCCTTGGCTTCGACGCGGATCCCCAACGTCCGGTCGTCGGAGCGAACGAGGCTCCCGCGCGTCCGGGGGACCTCCCGCGAGGCTTCGGGGACCAGCGCCCCCCAGAGCCAGTCGGTGTGGGCGGCT
>JAJZMW010000074.1 GCA_021848165.1 Thermoplasmata archaeon | reverse complement strand
AACTCCTCCACCCGTTGCCGAACGAGCTCCTGGTGTCCCGGACCACCCCGACCGGCACCGGACTCACCGCGATCGCCCTGCGGGTGGCAGGGAATGCGAGCCGCGCCGTCCTGCTCGTAACGAATACGAACCTCTCCACGGCCTTCCGGCTCCGCGGATCGCTCCCCGGTCCCATCGCCGGGGGAGAACTCACCGTGTGGACCGCCGGAGGTCTGCTGCACGCGCCCCTGGCGGCGTCCGCCGCGCCGATTTGGTCGATCCCGCCGTCGAGCGTCGCCCGGATCGATCTGAACTTCAGCTCGACCCCTCGGGACGGCTCCGCCCTGCTGACCCCCGGGCCCCCCGGCGGGCCCGAGGTAAGGCCGTGGGACCGCGATACGCTATCTTTTTATAGTAACGCCAACATACTTTTGTGGGGAACCCCCAACGAGGTACAGATGACAACCGAGATCGCCACCGTAGAGAGCCCCCTGCCCTGGAATGAGATCGACCAAGCGTTCGAGGACGTCCGACGCCAGTTCTTCGACGCGTTCGGCTTCCGCCCGGAGTTCGAGAGCTCCGGCGCCAGCCCCCTCGACCGACCGCTTCGGAGCGCGCGGATGGACATTGAGGAGACCCCCAATGCCTACCGCCTGACCGTCGAGGTCCCCGGGATCCCGAAGGAGAACGTCTCCGTGACCGTCCGCTCCGCCACCGTCGAAGTGCGCGGCGAATTCGCCTCCGCGAAGGAGGAGACGACGCCGAACTACCTCCGGCGGGAGCGCGGCTACGCCGGTTTCTTCCGGAGCGTCGAGCTCCCGGAGCCGGTCGTCGCGGAGAAGGCCGTCGCCAAGGTCGAGCACGGCGTGCTCACGCTCGAGCTGCCGAAGCAGAACCCGGAGCCGGTCCCCGTCGAGACGAAGGTCCCCGTCCAGTAGGACCGAACCATTTCGGCCCGCCTCCGTCGGAGGCGGGCCGCCGCCTTCCGCGCCTCCCTCGCGATCGACCCCGCATCGGTGGCCGAAACGTTCTATGGAGGGCGGCGCTGACCCGCGCGTGGGCGCGGGCTCGGTGATCGACTGGCTCCTCGAGCCCGATCAGCCGTCGATCCGCTACCGCACCCTGACCGAGCTCTTGGGGCGTCCGGAACGGGACCCGGAGGTGCGCGAGGCGCGATCCGAGATCCCTCGCCGCGGGTGGGCGGCCGAGCTCCTCGCGATGCGGAGCCGCGGGGGTTGGTGGGGCTCCGATGCGAGCTTCTACCGCCCGAAGTACACCGCGACCCACTGGCGGATGCTCGCCCTCAGCGACCTCGGCGCGACCCGCCGGATCCCGACCGTGCGAACCTCCTGCGAGGTCTGGATGCGGCGGTTCCGAATGGAGGGCGGTGGCGTCGGAGGGAACTCCGAGGGGAAGGGCCACCATTGCATCGTCGGCAACATGACGCGCGCGCTGATCCGCCTCGGCTACGGGGACGACCCGCGCGTCGTCGCGAGCCTCGAGTGGCTCGTGCGCACGGCGGACCCGCGCGGCGGCTGGTCGTGCTTCGGGAGCGGGCGGAACCTCGATTCGTGGGAAGGGCTCAGCGCCTTCGCGGCATATCCCCGCGCGCGGTGGACACCGGCGATGCGCGCGACCGTCGAGCGGGCGGCGGAGTTCTTCCTCGAGCGGGAGCTCCACCGTCAAGGGGGGCGCTACGCCCCGTGGTTCCGGACCCATTCTCCGGTGCACTACTACTACGACCTGCTCGTCGGGCTCGATCTCCTCACGAAGTTGGGGTACGTCGACGATCGACGGCTCGGGTCCGCCCTCGCCTGGCTGCGCCGCCGGCGCCGGGCCGACGGGCGATGGAACCTCGACCGGCTCCACCCCGACGTCGAGGGAGCGATGGCCCGGTGGTACCGGAGCCACCCGAACGATCGGCCGACCCCGTTCGGGTGGGAGGTCCCCGGCCGACCGAGCAAGATGATCACCTTGACGGCGCTCGGGGTGCTCGCCCGGACGGGGGAGTGGTCCCCCGGTCGATCCGATCAGCCGTAGGCGGGGAGGGAGCGGTTGTCCTTCGCGCCCGGGCGGACCGGCGGCTTGCGGAGCTCCTTCGGGCAGTCGACGAGCCGGATGAGCGGCGTCGATTGGACGATGTAGCTCGGCAGGCCCGTCGTCGGCTCGTTGCCCGCGCGCAGGATGTTCATGATCTCGAGCCGGACCTCGATGATGGCGCCGTCATGCAGCTTCAGGCGGATGCGGCCGTCGCCCTCGATGCGCTCGTAATCGACGACCTCGGCGTTCGAAAGGTCGGGAGGGGGGCCGCCCGACGCCCCCATCATGCGGCGCCGCCGCTCGCGCGACCGGTCCTCTCACCGAGGACGGCGCGCGGGTCCTTCCCGTCGACCGTGAGGCCGAGCGAAGTGCAGGTGCCGATGACCTGGTTCATCCGCTGCTCGATCGTGCGGCCGAAGAGGTCGGTCCCCTTCGCCTCGGCGATCTTCCGCACGGCCGCGAGGCTCACGTCGCCGACGACCTCGGTCTTCGCCTTGCCGCTGCCCTTCTCCTTGCCGGCCTCCTTGAGGAGGAGCGCCGCCACGGGAGGCTTTCCGACGACGAGGGTGAACTCCCGGGTCTGCGGGTTGACGCGGACGACGACGGGGACGCGCATCCCCTGGAACTGCGCCGTCTCCTTGTTGATCGCGGCGACGACCTGACCGACGTTGACGCCCAGCGGCCCGAGCGCCGGGCCCAGCGGAGGTCCGCCCGAGGCCTTGCCACCTTCGACGAGCACGCTCACTTCATCCGCCACTCTTCCCGCCTCCCTTCTCCAACATGCGCACGTGATCGCCGCGGACCGTCACCGGGATCGGGACGACCGCCTCGATCAGCTCGACCGTGATCTCTTCCTTGCTCTGGTCGATCTTCTTCACGCGGGCCTTCTCCCCCTTGAACGGCCCGCTGATGAGCTCGACGATCGCCCCTTCGACGAATCCCTCGACCGTGATCTGCGGCACGAGGAGCGGCTCGACCTCCTTGAGGGTCGTCTCGCCGGCGACGAGGCCG
>JAJZMW010000009.1 GCA_021848165.1 Thermoplasmata archaeon | reverse complement strand
ACCCCCGTGCCGACCTGGACCCGGTGGCGGGCGGGGAGTTCGATCGTCTTGCGGTGCGAGCGGGGGCCCTCGCTGACGACGAGCGCGATCGGGCGCATCGCCGCCGGCGGTTCGGTCGAGAACGGGTGCACGGTCTCGCATGCGCGGCATCGGGCGACGCCGGTGAGCGATCGAACCTTCGGGGTCGCTGCCCCGACGGCGGGTCGGGCGAGATGCAGGATCCGATGGGGCGTCCGCCGCCCGCAGACGTCGCAGACGAGCTCCGCGGCGTGCAGGGCGGGGGGCCCCGCACGGACGACGGGGGTCGCTTCGCTCTCGGGCTCCGCGTCGTCGCCGCTCATGGGGCGAACGACCCGCCGGCTCCGACGGTCCGATGGGGCTGCCCGAATTTGAATCGGGGTCCCGAGCTCCCAAAGCTCGAAGGATGGACCAGTAGAGCCGACGGAGGGAAGGTCCTCGCGCCCGTATCTACCCCACAGCCCCGCACGGCCCCTAGACCGCCTCGACCCGCTTGAGGGTTCTGCCGATCCGGCACTCCGCTGGCTCGTCGCTCACCCGCTCGATCTGGTACCGTTGCTTCGGCGGGAGGCTCGGCCCGGCGCAGATCGACCAGTTCGGGCAGTCGAGCCGGCGGCAGGCGTAGCGACCGACCTCGATCCGGGCCCCGACGGTCGCGGCGCGCGCCTCGACGACGAGCGACCGGGGGACCGCCCGCACCTCGACGACGTTCGCCGTCGCTTCCTGGAGCGCGCAGGGGTGGGTGATCGGCCGCACGCGAGCGACCGCGTAGCGGCGCCCGGGGTCCAGCGTGAGGCACGCCTGGCGATACGGGCACGTCCGGCAGACCGGCGCGCCGCCCTGGTAGACGAACTCGAACCCCTCCTTCGCCTCGGTCGAGGCGAGCAACGTGATCTCGGCCATGGTTCAGTCGATCACCTCGGTCGTGCGGGCGAGTCGCTCCGCCGCCGCGGGCGCGAGACCGTGGACGCCGAGGATCGTGTACCGTTCGGGGCGGAGCTTCGGCGCTTCCACGAGCGCGCGCACGACCTCCTCCGCGGAGACCCCGAGGCCGGCGGCGTCGGTCGGGGCGCCGAGGGTGCGCAGCGTCCGCTGGATCCGGCGCCAGTCGCCGCCGTGGAGGTGCATCATCATGATCGCGCCGACCCCGCATTGTTCGCCGTGGAGCGCCGGCGTCCGAGCGATGCGGTCGAGGGCGTGGCTGAACAGGTGCTCGCTGCCCGAGCACGGGCGGGAGGAGCCGGCGACGCTCATCGAGATCCCGGCGACGAGGAGCGGTCGGATCGCGATCCACGCCGACTCCTCGAGGTTCGGCTTGATGTAGGCCGCGTGGTCGACGATCTCGAGCGCCGCGTACTCGGCGAGCGTCGCGGCGGTGCTCGAGTACTCCTCGTTGCGCAGGCGCACCGCGAGCTTCCAGTCGAGGAGCGCGGTCAGGTTGCTCACGACGTCGGCGCACCCGGAGGCGAGGAGGCGGAACGGCGCCCGGATGATGACGGAGGTGTCGGCGAGGATGCCGACCGGGACGGCGGCTTCGACGCTGCTCGAGGTCTTCGCCCCGTGCAATGAGGCGCGCGGGCTCGAGATCCCATCGTGCGCGGCGGAGGTCGGCACGCTCACGAACGGGAGGTGGCGGCGGCCCGCGATGACCTTCGCGATGTCGATCTTCGAGCCCCCGCCGACGGCGACGATGAACCCGGGCTGGGCGGGCGCCAACTCCGCATCCACGCGGTCGACCTCCGCCTCGGTCGCCTCGTGCGCGATGGCCGTGGTGACGGTGAAGCCGGCGGCGGTGAGGAGCTCGGCGCACCGCCGACCGGCGAGGTCGAACGTGGTCGGTCCGGTGACGATCGCCCCCCGCTTCGGGAACGCGAAGTCGGTGCACATCCCCCCGATCTCCTCCAGGACCGCGTGACCGGCCAGGACGACGCGGGGGAAGACCATCGATCGGGCCTTGCCGAAGAGGCCGTCCGTCGGGAGGACGGAGTCGCGGAGCGGCGGCAACGGGGGCGTCATGCCTCCGAGCGCCGGAGGGCCGTCCCCTCTTTAGGATATGTATCCCGCCGGCCGTGAAACCGGATCTCCTCCTTGAAACGAGAGGAGGGGGTCCCACGGCGGACCGGCGTCACAGCCGTTCCCCGCAGCAACCTCATAATCCGAACCGTCCATCGACCGCTGTTGTCGGATCCCCCCGTCTACACCCCTCGCTTCTACGAAGAGGAAGGGGAAAGCTCAGAAGGCTCGGCCCCCGAAGTGGTGCCCGCTCTCCTGCGCCTCGGCCCGATCCACAGCGTCTTGGACGTGGGGTGCGGCGTCGGGGCATTTCTGGCGGAGTTCCTTCGTTCCGGAGTGCGGGAGGCGATCGGGATCGAGGGGGAGTGGATCCGCTCGGCCCCGATCGCGATTCCGAACGAGTCGATCGCGATTGCGGACCTGCGACAACGCTTCGACCTGGGACGAACGTTCGACATGGTACTGTGCCTCGAAGTGGCGGAGCATCTGGAGGCCGATTTCGCGGGCGGGCTGATCGAGAGCATCGTTCGGCACGGCGATTTGATCGCGTTCGGCGCCGGCGTTCCCAGCCAAGGAGGCACCCATCACGTCAACCTCCGTTGGCCCGATTTCTGGGCCGGTCAGTTCCGCCGCAAGGGATTCGACTGCTTCGACGCCGTCCGGCCCGTTCTCGCTCGCAATCCCCGCGTGAGCAAACACTACGCGCAAAACCTCCTCGTCTACGCACGTCGAGGTTCGGACGCACACCGTCGACTCATGCGAACTGGGACGTTCGTCGCGGGTCACGTTCCGTTCGTGGTCCATGCTTGGCCGCATCCGGTCCTCGCCCGCTTCATGAACCACCTCCCGCCCGAGGTTCGGGAGTACGTGTATCTCCACTATCGAACGCGCTGGCGTCGGTTCCTTCCCGCCTCCATCCGCTACTACATGTGAGCCCCGGACTCCGATCGCGGCCCGCCGGGCCCCTTCGCCTCGACTCGAGGACCGGGAGATCCCTCGCGCGACCTCGACCCTTCGGAATGG
>JAJZMW010000087.1 GCA_021848165.1 Thermoplasmata archaeon | reverse complement strand
CCCCCGGGCGCGAGAGGGCCCGGTGGCCGAGGGGCCCCGAGGACGCACCCCCCTCGCCGAGGAGCGGACCCCTTGGACGGGCTAGATCTGACGACCTTCCTGGAAGGAGACGGCCCGGATCCGCCCGAGCAGGGCGCTCGCGAGGCCGACGAGGAGAACGATCCACCCGACGAGGCAGACGGTGGAGATCGGCCAGGAGAGGGCCGGGGTCGCCGAGTTCGAGAGGACGACGGTCGCCGCGGTGCCGCTGAACGCCTGATAGAGGAGGCTCTCCATGTCGTTCCACGGGGAGAGATAGAGGACCCAGGCGGGGAGCGACTGGAAGAGCTGGGCGAAGCCGAAGATGTAGGAGAGGATCAGCGGGACGAACTCGAGGAAGCTGATGTTCCGCAATCCGAGGTAGTTCACGACGACGAGCACGAGGACCGTCGCGAGCCCCATCATGAAGGCGCCGGCGAGCACGGAGATCCCGACGATCGCCGGCACGTTCGCGGGCACGATGGCGAACCCGAAGTGCGCGCTGAACAGCCCGCTCACGATCCCCGTCATGAGCAGGGTCAGGAGGGTTCCCATCGCCACGGCGGCCGCGATGAGCGCGAGGACGAAGCCGGTCGGGGTGAGGCGCGTGAAGCGGAACCCGTAGGCGAGGGCGGAGGTCCCGTAGGTGATGCTCACCACGATCCCCATCGAGAGCGTCGTCAGCGAGAAGAGCGCGATGACGGCGTACCAGCTCGCCGTGTACCCCACCATCGCGGCGGGGGTCGTGGCGAGGCCCGAGGAGAAGACGTAGGCGCCGAGGACGAACCAGAACGCCATGAAAACGACGCCCCAGAACCAGAGGGAGCGGTTCCGCAGGACCGATCGCGTGTAGGCGGCGGCGAGGCTCATGCGATCCGCTCCAAGAGGTAGCTCAGGTTGCTCGCCCCCTTCATCGGGACCTCCCCTTCGTCGAACGTGACCGAGACGGCCCCGAGGCTCGTTTCGAACGTGGCGAGCGCCTTCGGGCGCGCCCCGCGGCTCACGTAGAGGCGGTCGATGTCGCCGGTGCGGAACCGGCCGATCAGCTGCCCTTCGAACATGAAGTACAGATCCCAGTCCGGGAACGACGGCAACAGATCGAGCTCGTGGGTGTTCATCACGATCGACGCGCGGCTGCGGCCGAGTCGCTCGATGTAGCGTCGGCGCCGTCCGAAGTCGACGTTGTCGAACGGCTCATCGAGCAGGAGCAGCCGTGGCTCCCCCGCGAGCGCGAGCAGGTTCCCGACGAGCTTCCCCTGCCCGGTCGAGAGCTGGAAGAGCGGCCGCCCCGTCGCTTCCGCGAGGCCGAAGGCGTCGAACTCGTGACGGAGCCCTCCCTCGTCGCACCCCTTGAGCTGCGCCCAGAGCCGGATCAGCCCCGCCACGGGGATCGTCATGAGACGGTAGACCTCCTCGAGGTTCGTCCCCACGCCGGTCTCGGCGCGGATCGTCCGGACGTCCCGGCCCAGCACGCGCACGACGCCGGAGTCGATCGGCACGAGGCCCAGCGCCGCCTTGAGGAGGGTCGACTTTCCGCTTCCGTTCGGACCGACGATGACCACCCGCTCGGTGGCCACCGCGAGCGACGCGGCCCGGACCGCCCACGTCCCGTTCGCGGCGTAGCGGACCCTCAGATCGCGGATCTCGAGCGCGAGGCTCCCCGAAGGGGCGGGGGGCAACGGGGATGGTGTAGGAACGGCGATCATGCCCCGGCCCGTGCACGACGCATCGCCCAGCGACTCCGGCGATCCGATACCCTCCCCGCCCCATAAACCCGCCTTGACGTTCCTCCTAAACCGTTTTGACCGTTCAAAATCCTGAACGGTCTCCTCGAGGACCGATGCGGCCGGAAGACCTCTTCTTCGAACTCTCGCACACCAAGCGGGTCGCGCTCCTCTCGCTCCTCCGGCAGCAGCCGCTCGGGCTCTCGGCGCTCGCCGACCGGATCGGCATCAGCGCGCCCGAGGCGACGCGCCACCTTCACCGTCTGGCACGACTGGGGCTGGTCGACCGCCGGCCCGAGCGGCTGTTCGGATTGACCGGGTACGGCCGGGTGATCACCGATTTCCTTCCGTCCTTCGAGTTCGTCGTCCACCACCGGGAGTTTCTCCGGGGCCACGACCTCTCGGGCCTGCCCCGGAGGTTCGTCCACCGCCTGGACGAGCTCGCGAACCCCGAGATCGGGGAGGACGTGACCGATACGATGCGCCATCTCGACACCGTCCTGGGAGGGGCCCGCGAGTTCGCCTGGTTCATGGGGCCCCTTCCCGTCCTCTCGGAGGAGAAGATCGTGCGCGAGCTCTCGACGTCCTCGGCGGGGGTGAAGGTCCTGATCCCCCCGGCCCTCGTCGGGCCGGCGCCCACCCCGTCCCGCCGACGAACCGGTCGCGACCGATTCGAGGTTCGCGTGCTCCCGCAGATCCCGCTCGGCGTCGCAATGAACGAACAGATCGCCGGGGTCAGCTTTCCGAATCGAGCCGGCCGGATCGATCTGACGACCGGCCTCCGTGGCCGATCTTCCGACTTCCGCGCATGGTGCCGGGATGTGTTCCAATACTACTGGGAGCTCGGCCGCCCGCTGGGGTGAGCCCGCGGGACCCCGGCCACGACGTCAGCGGATCGTGAATTTCCCCGTCGGCCCGACGCGGGGGGGCTTCCTGCTCCCACTTCGAGGCGCAGAATCGGGGTCGTCGCCCGGCGCTCGCAGAGTTCCCTCATGTGGGACTATATCCGCGACCGCCCAATGCGGTTCGCTGTGCCGGCCGCTCCGACCGATCACTTCGCGAACGAGAGGACGTTTCTCGCCTGGGTCCGGACCGGGATCACGATCGTCGCGCTCGGGTTCGTCGTCGCGAAGTTCAACCTCCTGATCCGGGAACTCGCCGGACCTCAGGCGTCGGCGCAATCCCCGTATGCCAGCGCGCTCGGGATCGTTTTGGTTCTGGTGGGTGCGGCCATGGTCCTCCTCGCGTACACTCGCTACGTCCGGGTACGAACCTCCCTCGAGCGGGGAGAGTACACTCCTTCGGACGCCCTGATCGGGGGAGTTACCTGGGCCATG
>JAJZMW010000037.1 GCA_021848165.1 Thermoplasmata archaeon | reverse complement strand
ACGAGGTCCATGAAGAACGGCCAGGCCTGACCGCCACCCCAGGCGTTGAAGGTGATGCATCCGTTGGCTTGGCTCATCGCCGCGGCGGGGCAGTACGCCGAGTCGTTGACGAGCATCGAGCCGAGCACGTTCGAGGGAGTGTTGTTGAACGGCGCATGGATCCCGCCATCCCAGCTCGGGTTACCGAACGGGAGGAGCGCCTGGGACTGGATCCAGCCACCCGTGATCGCGGTCGCGGGAAGGTTGGCGAAGCTCAGCGTCCGCGCGAGAGAGAACATGACATCCGACGGGAAGACCGGCCAGCTCGCGCCCGTGCTCGGGTCGTAGAAGCGGGCCGCGCTGTCCAGTACGAAGGTGAAGTACTGGGGGAATCCCGTGGTCTGGTTCGTGGTGATCAGCGACTGGCCGTAGAGCGCCAGACAGGAGGCGCTTCCTGGTACGCACGTCGCGAGTTCGGGCACGAAGTTCGTCGTGCTGGACCCGTTGTACGCCACGAGCGTCTGGTACACGTTGAGGATCGGCTCGTAGCTGACCGTATCGTACGCGGTCGCCGGGTCCATGGTAGTCGCACCGCCGGGGGCGACCTCGTAGACATCGAGCGTTCCCGGGTGGGGGCTCGTTGCGCCAGGTGCATTCGTCGGGGCGACGCTCGCCGGGGGAGGGCTCACCGGCGCCGGGGTTGGCGCCGAGGAGGCCGCGCTCGATGCGGTTCCCGAGGGCGGGATCAGCATGACGCTGCCCACCATCAGAAGGACCACGATCGCCGCGAAGATCCCCGCTTTCGTATACCACGCTGATCCGCGCACTTTCGACACCTTCTTTCGAGTCCCGCTGTAACACGAGGCTCGGAGAGGCGACTCGCTCCCACTACATATACTTTATACCGGCGACCGAGCGCCGACGGCTCTGCGGGGCGCTGGGGCTTCGCGAGGAAGTGAGGGCCGAAGGGAGGCGGCCTCAGGCGGGAGGGTCCTCGGACGGAGCGGGAGGACTCTTCGGCGCTCCCACCGCGTGATGGCCGACCGACTTCGACCGGACCGACGTTTGCAGCTCGAAGAGGCGGAGGAGCTCTGCGACGCTCGTGGCCTCGGTCGGACCCTTGTCCTCCCGAATCCGGCCGGTGCAGCGCGGGAAGCGGAGGGCGAGGCCGAGCTCCGGGCCGACCGACCCGTATCCGGCGCGGTGGTTCGGGCTCCGAGAGAGCTCGGCGCCGCGTACCTCCAGCACGACCTGCGGGCGGAACCACTGATCGGGGACCAGGCCCGTTTCGACCGCCGCCGGCCGGGCGTCGACGGCCGCGGCCTCGAGGCGCTTCGGCAACTCCGCGAGGAGCGCGTCGTCGAGGCCGCTTCCGACCTTGCAGAACGACGGGAACCGACCCGAGCTCGGATCGTAGACCGCGAGAAGGTAGGCGCCGAACCGCCCCGCCCGGCGGCCCCGCCCGTGGAATCCCCCCACGATCACCCCGTCGATCGAGTCGGCGAGCTCCGTCTGGTAGTCCCGCTTGTACTTGATCCACCAGAACCCCCGGGCCCCGGCCCGGTAGGCGCTGCCGGGGGCGAGCGACTTCGCGACGATCCCCTCGGCCCCTTCTCCCACGACCGCTTCGAAGTACTCGCTCGCCTCCTCGACGCTGCGGACGATGGTCTCTTCGGCGAGGCGGATCCTCTCCGATGGGCGGAGCACGCTCCCGAGCGCCTCGCGCCGTTCCGGGAACGGACGGCGGTACGTCTCCTCCTCCCCGTCGAGCAAGAGGTCGAAGACGAACAGGACGACCGGCACCTCGCTCTGGTATCGGTCGAGCTCGTGCTTGCGCCCGCGGCGTCGGCCGATCTCCTGGAACGGGCGGATCGCCCCGGTCGTGGGGTCGATCGGCACGCACTCCCCCTCCAGGATCGCCGGACGACGGGCCAGGGCGCGGGGGATCGCCTCGAGGAGATCGGGGAACTGCGCCCCGATCTCTTCGAGGCGCCGGGAGAACAGGCGCGGCGGACCGTCGGGCGGCACGTGGGCTTGGACCCGGAGCCCGTCGTACTTGTACTCCAGCGCGCAGACCCCGTCCATCCGTTCGAGCAGCTCCGCGAGATCGGCGGCCCGCTCCGCCAGCATCGGGCGGATCGGACGCCCGACCCTCAGGCGGATCCCATCCAGCGCGGCGACCCCTCCGTCCGCCATCCGCTCGGCGACCTCGCCGAGGTCGCTCGTCAGGTTGAACGCCGCCTCGATCCGCAGGCGGGCCTCCTTCGACCCGTCCGCGAACGCGACCGCGAGGGCGTCGAGGATCCCCATCTCCCGCACCCCGACCCGGAGCATCCCGACGACGAACCGCACGAGGAACTTCCCTTCCCGAGGGCCGGTCCGTTCGAGGAGCGCCGCGAGCTCCCGGACCTTCGCCTCCTGCGACCCCTCGCCGGTCGTCCGGGCCAGCGCGAGGAGGCGGCCGTACACCTCTTCTACGGAGAGCTCGGCGGGGGGCGCGAGGCGCCGGACCCCTCGCAGCATCTCTTCGGTGGTGGTCCCGAGGTCGCCGCTCTCCTTCGCGTGACGCGCGATCGCCTCCACCGGGCGGTGCGTCGCGTCGGAGATCGCCCGCCGGGCGAGCGACTCGGCGACGCCGAGCTCGACCCCCTCGTACTCCGGTCGCAGCATCCCCTGCGCCAGATAGACGACCGTCGACAGCTCGCTTCCGCGAAGCGGTCGGAGGAGGCTCACGAGGATCGCGCGCATCTCGAGGCGCTTCGTCGTCGCCTCGATCCGCTCGAGGGCCTCGGCCAGATCAGCGAACCGCATGGAGGATCCCGGCCGTCGCGTCCCGCAGGGCCCGCACGTTGCCGGCGACGTCCGGCGTCCCGTAGACCGACTTCCCGCAGACCAAGAACGTCGCCCCATGTTCGGCGGCGGAGCGAGCGACCTCGGGAGTGACCCCGCCGTCCAGGGCGAGCTCGATCGGGAGCGCCCGGTGGTCGATCTCGGCGCGGGAGGCCGCGAGCTTCGGCAGCGCCTCGGGCAGGAACGATTGGCCTCCGAAGCCGGGTCGGACGCCCATGACCATGAGCTCGTCGACCTGCGGCAGGAGCCCGAACGACGCGGAGATCGGACTCTCGGGGCGGATCGCGAGGCCGCTCTGCGCACCGGTCGCGCGGATCGCCGCGAGGGTCTCGGGGATCGGATCGGCGCATTCGAGGTGGATGACCAGGGTGTCCGCCCCCGCGGCGCGGAAGGCGGCGAGGAACGGGCGAGGGTGCTCCACCATCAGATGAACGTCGAGCGGAAGGCGCGTGCGTCGGCGGACCGCGGCCACGAGCGCGGGACCGAACGTGATGTTCGGGACGAAATGGCCGTCCATCACGTCCAGGTGGAAGGCGTCCGCGCCCCCCTCTTCCGCGGCGCGGACCGCGGACGCGAGGTCCGCGAAGTCGGCGCTCAGCAGCGACGGGGCGAGGCGAACGCGCGACGGGCCCGCGACCACGCACGGTTCACGGAGGCCGCGTATAATATCGTATCACGACCGGGGTGGGTGGCGAGCCGCCGTTCAGAGGAACTCCTCGGGGTCGACGGCGTCGGGCGCGTAGGAATCGGGGGGCAATCGCTGGCGGAGCGTCGCTTCCGGGGTCCAGCGGCCGACCTCCGTCGGGCGGTACCACGTCGGCCGGAAGGGAGCGCGGCGCCGGCGGCGCAGGGACTCGGGGTCCGGCCGGTACCACAGGGCCATGAAGAGGAGGAACTCGAGGTAGGCGGCGACGATCAACGTCGGGGCGATCGCCCAGGCCGCGTTGATCTCGATCCACTGCGCCACGAGCATCCCGTCGACGACCACGAACCCGATGACGAGCCACCACTTGAACGCCTGGAAGTAGAGCCAGTCGTGCCACGAGAGCCCGGGCTCCCGGCGCGCCCGCTCCTTCTCGTCGGCGGCGGCCTCGATCTTTTCGCGGGTCGCCGCGTCGAACTCCGGCGCCGGCAGCTCCGATCGGTCGTCCCTCCCCTCGGAGGGATGGAGGACCGACGCCATCAGCTCGGGGACGGCGGCGCGGACGAGCTCGCGGTCCCCAGCGGCTCGGACGCGGCGGCCGCGCCCCCCCCCGGCTCCCGTCCGGGGGTCGAGCCCGGGTACAGATGGCAGGAGACCCAGTGGTCCGGGCGGACCTCGGCGAGGATCGGCTCGACCTTCGAGCAGATCGGCATCACGGCGGGGCATCGCGTGTGGAAATGGCACCCCGGCGGCGGGGCCGCCGGACTCGGGACGTCCCCCGCGAGGACGATCCGCTCGCGCTTGAGCTCGGGATCGGGGATCGGGATGGCGCTGAGCAGCGCCTGGGTGTACGGGTGCAGGGGTCGGTCGAACAGGGGCTGCGTCGGGGCCTGTTCCACGACCTTGCCGAGGTACATCACCACCACCCGGTGGCTGACCGCGCGGACGACGCTCAGGTGGTGCGAGATGAACAGGTAGGCAAGGCGCTGCTCGGTCTGGAGCTTCTTGAGGATGTTGAGGATCTGCGCCTGGACCGAGACGTCCAACGCGCTCGTCGGCTCGTCCAGGACGATGAACTCGGGGCGGAGCGCGAGGGCGCGGGCGATGCCGATCCGCTGGCGCTGCCCGCCCGAGAACTCGTGCGGGAACCTCCACTCGTGCTCGGGGTTCAGTCCGACCTGGCGCAACAGCTCCCCGACCCGGGCGTACCGTTCGGAGCGGGTTCCCTCGTGCGCGATCTCGAGCGGCTCGGAGATGATGTCGCGCACGAGCATGCGCGGGCTCAGCGAGCTGAACGGGTCCTGAAAGACGATCTGCATGCGGCCGCGCAGCTGCCGGAGCCGCGTCGATCCCATGCGGTAGATCGAGAACTGGTCGGCGATCTCGTCGAGCTCCTTGAGGAGCTGTTGCGCGCGCGGCGACGCGGTCGTCGCCTTCCCGGGCGGTGCCTCCTGCCCGCCGAGCTCGCGGTAGAGCTGGTCGAGCCGATCCTCGACCGTCGCGCTCGGTCGATAGTACACGTGTCCGCTCGACGGTTCGATCAGCCGGAGGAGGAGCCGGCCGACGGTCGTCTTGCCGCACCCGGACTCCCCGACGAGGCCGACCGTCTCGGCCTCGTGAACGTTCAAGCTCACGCCGTTGACGGCGCGAACGTCCCCGATGTGCGCGCTGAACAATCCGCCCCGGATCGGGAAGAACTTGCGGACGTTTCGGGCCGAGAGGACGACGGGCGGCGTGTTCTCCGCTCGGCCCTCGGACAGCACGTTCACCACTTAGTTGTGGGCGACTGGTCCCTTGTATAAATAGCAGGCGACCTCGTGCTCGGGCCCCTCGACCGTCAGCGGCGGACGGGCGGTCTTGCAGACGGGCATCGCGTACGGGCAGCGCGGGTGGAACCGGCATCCCGGCGGCGGCGTGATCAGGTTCGGCACCGAGCCGGGGATCGACGAGAGCTCGCGGTCCGGCTGGTCCATCCGCGGGATCGAGGCGAGCAGACCCTGCGAGTACGGATGGAGCGGGCGACGGAAGATCTCCCGGACCGGACCGGTCTCCACGACCTGACCCGCGTACATCACGCTCACCCGATCCGCGACCTCGGCGATGACGGCGAGATCGTGCGTGATCAGGAGGATCGCGGAGCCGACGCGCGACTTGAGGTCCCGCATCAGCTCGAGGATCTGGGCTTGGACGGTGACGTCGAGCGCGGTCGTCGGTTCGTCGGCGATGAGCAGCCCCGGGTCCGGCGCGAGCGCCATCGCGATCATCACGCGCTGGAGCATCCCTCCCGAGAGCTCGTGCGGGTAGCCGCGCGCGACCTGGACCGGGTTCGCGATCGACACGCCTTCGAGCGCCGCGACGACGCGCCAGAAGAGCTCGTCCTTGAGGGTCTTTTGGATGCGGCTGCGCACCCCCCAGACCCCGTAGTAGAAGTGCGCGAAGCGCTCGCGTCGCATCCGCCCCTCGAGCTTGCGACGCGCGCTCCCGAGCGCGTGGCCGCCGCGCATCTCCTGGGCGTAGACCTGGTGGAGTTCGTTCAGCGCGACCAGGAGCCGCCGGCGGTGGGCGAGGTAGGTCCGCTGCGATGAGGAGAGCCGCAACCGCCCGAGCGCCCGGAGGATGTCGGCGCGCAAGTGATCGGTGGATCCATCGGCCGCCCGGGCGAGGTAGTAGGCCTGGGTGCCCGCGCTCGGGGTGATGGCGGCGACCCCCAGCTCGCGACAGGCCTCGCGCATGTCGGTGGTTCGCCGATCGGCGGCGGCCGCCACGATCCGATCGATCGCGGCGAGCGCCTCGGGGGAGTTCGGGGTCGCGTGCAGGAGCTCGTCGATGATCGCGATCCCCCGGTGGAGGAGGAGGGATTCCCCGACCTGATCGGAGATCGAGAAGATCGGGTTCATCGCTTGGCTCGGCTCCTGGAAGATCATCCCGATGCCGTTGCCACGGACCGCCGCCATCCGCTGGTTCGCGGCGTTGATCGCGCGGAACCGCCGGCGGATCTTGATCCGGTGCGTCTTGGGGTTCTCGCGGTACTGCGCTTCCTTCTCGAGGTTCCACAAGAGGTTCGCGCCGCGGTAGCGAACCTCCCCTTCGAGGATCCGTCCCGGCGGATCAGGGATCAGTCGGGTGATCGAGAACGCCGTGACGGACTTGCCGCACCCGGTCTCTCCGACGAGGCCGAGCGTCTCCCCCTTGCGGATCCGGAGGGAGACTCCATCGATCGCACGGACGATCCCATCGTAGGTGAAGAAGAACGTCTTGAGCCCCCGAACGACCAGGAGGTCCTCCTCCGCCGGAGCGGCGGCGCTCGCCGCGCCGGCGGTGTCGGGGAGCGGGGGGTTCGCGGACGGGGAGAGGGGCGTGGCCGAGCTCCGGGATGCCTCCGCGCTCGCCACCGTCCGTCCTCCCTCAGCGCCGCAGCCTCGGGTCGAGGGCGTCGCGCAGGCCGTCCGCGAAGAAGTTCACGCTGATCGCGAACAGGAACAACATCATCCCGGTGAAGAGGATCTGCCACCAGGGGAGGATGCACGCCCCGACGCTGCACGCCGAGAAGACGGCGCCGAACTGGTTGACCGAGAACGCCGAGAGGGATCCCCACTCCGGGAAGACCTGCGTCGTCGAGAGTCCGAACAGGTTGAACCCGAGGAACGCGAGCCCGCCGACGAGGATCGGGACGGTCCCGACATCGAGGCTCATCTGGATGAAGACCGGGTAGACGCTGTTCGGCATCACGTGACGGAAGATGATCCTCCCCCGTCCCGCGCCGCTCGCCCGGGCCGCCTCGACGTACTTCTGCTCCCGCACGACGAGGACCTGCCCCCGTACGATCCTCGCGTAGAACGGCCACCAGACGATGATGAACGCGAGGCACAGCAGCGTCACGCGGGACGCGAGCACGGAGAGCCCGGGGATCGTGAACGTGGTGAAGACGGTGACCGTGATGATCACGAAGAGCAGTTGCGGGATCGAGAGGAAGATGTCGACGAGGCGCATGATCGTCTCATCGACCGCCCCCCCGAAGAATCCCGAGATCGACCCGACCACGAGGCCGATCATCGCCCCCGAGACGACGATCGAGAAGGCGATGATCAGCGACCAATCGGATCCCCGCAGGATCCCGCTGAACGTGTTGTAGTACAACGGCGCGGTCGGATTCTGGGCGAGGGAGCCTAACGGGAACTGCCCGGCCCCGCTACTCAGCGACAGCGTCGGCGGGATGAACGAGGGGAAGTTGGAGGCGACCTGGTAGCAGTTCGGCCCCGGAGCCGCCCCCCCGGTGTAGGTGCAGACGTACTCGCATCCGGCGGCGTGGAAGTTGCAGTACGCCGTCATGTCGTTCCAAGGGATCGGGAGGAACGACGCGTAGATCGCGATGGCGACCAGGAAGAGAACGATCCCGAGACCGACAAGGGCGAGGGTGTTGCGCCGCAGGAGGTACCAGGTGCGCCGCCACTGGTCGAGCTGCGGGTTCGGCCGACGGCCGACGCGGAGCGTGGCCGGCGTCGCGGAGGGAGGAGCCGCCACCGTCGATCACCCCAACCGCACGCGCGGGTCCAGATAGGCGTAGAGCACGTCCACGATGAGGTTCGCGGCGACGACCAAGAACGTGAAGAGGAGGGTCGACCCGAAGATCAGCGCGAAATCCTCCCCGTTCGGAAGCACGGCGTAGGTGATGATCAGACCGACGCCGTTCAACTGGAAGACGTCCTCGATGATCGGGAATCCTCCGATGAAGAACGCGAACGTTAACCCGAGCACGGTGATCGTCACGTTCATCGAGTTGCGCCCGGCGTGACGCTTGATCACGGTCGACTCGGGAACCCCTTTCGCGCGCGCGGTGCGGACGAAGTCGAGGTTCATCACCTCGAGCATGCTGTTGCGCACGAACCGCAGCAGGATCGCGATCGAGCCGAAGGCGATCACGAGGGCGGGGAGGAGCATCCGGAGGAGGGAGTCGACCGCGAGCCAGCCGTCGCCGTGGATCAGGGCATCGACCGTCGGGAAGCCGGTCGGGTGGCTGATGACGCCGAGGTGCAGCCACGCCGGGTACCCGAAATTCGCCGCGACCGCGCCGGGATACGCGCACGAACCGGGCGACTGGACGGACGGCCACGATCCGGTCAGCTCGGCGAGCGCCGTCTCTCCGGACGGGCACCAGGGGGTATGGATGAGCGTGCTGGTCCCTAACAGAAGGACCGCGGCGAGCACGATCAAGGTCGCCAGCAGGAATCCGGGGAAGGCGAAGCCGCTGAACGACATCACCCGCGACGCCTGATCGACCGGTCGGTTCCGGTAGACCGCCGACAGATTGCCGAGCGGGATCGCGACGAGGAGGATGATGATCAGCGCGAGGATCGCGAGCTCGAGGGTGTAGGGGAGGAGCCAGCTGAGGACGGTCGCGACCGGTTGGCCCGAGATCAGCCCGGCGAGATAGGACTGCTGCTCGGCGCTGTGGTTCGAAACGAGGCCCCACTGGAAGGTGAAGCTACGGTAGATGTAGTTCCCCCATTGGATGAAGATCGGCTGATTTAACCCTAATTTGGAAGCGTACTGCGTGTAGAGAGGGTTCGCGCACGTTCCGGTTTGGCTCGAGTTGAGCACGCTGCACGGGATCGTCGGGTTGTAGGTGTGGATCTGTCCGTGCGTGGGCGGCGGCCCGAAATAGGAGGTGATCTGCTGGATCGGGCCGAGCGCCGTGATCAGCGCGAACGTGATCGTCATGACGCCGATGATCACGGGCACGAGGAGCGCGACCCGCCGCACCACGTAGACCCACATCTGCATGGAAGCGCCCCGCGTCGCACCGACGCACCGGCTCCAGATGCGTGGGGGTATTTAGACATTCGAGATTTTCGATGCGGTCGCGTCGGGCCCCCGCTCCGACCGACCGCTCGAGTTCCCGTGGACCAAAGGAATAAGAAGGCGGCTCGGCTCCTCTCTCGGACGGGAAGCTCCATGTTGGTCGAGGCGACCGAGATCCTGGGACGACAGATCTACACGGCGGAAGGGCGGCTGCTCGGCGATGTCGACAACCTCGTCGTCGACGTCGACGCGGCGAAGATCGACGGCCTCTATCTCGCGCAGGTCAATCCGGTCTTAGTGGAGGATCCCCGGCCGGTCAGCGTCCCGTATCGATGGGTCTCCGCGGTGAACGACGTCGTTCTCCTGAAGTACTTCCCGCGCCGGGTCTCGCTGAAGAAGGCCGGAGGGCGCGCCGAGAAGTCCCTCGAGACGCCCGAAGCCCCGGCCTCCTAGATCCGGGATCGGGGCGGGGATAGCCAAGCCCGGCAACGGCGCAGGACTTAAACCGTCGGCGGGCCGCCGCACGGCCGTCGAAGGAGGAGATCCTGTCGCGAAGGCGTCCGCCGGTTCAAATCCGGCTCCCCGCATCGCTCCCGGGAACCGAGGGATGACCGCCCCCGCACCCCCGCGGCGTCGCTCCGAGCTCGTGCGCCGGCTCGAGCGGATCCCCCCGTTCCCGCGCCCCCGGCCGGAGCTGGAGCAGGTCGCTACCCCCGCCGCGGCGGCCGCGGAACTTCTCTACGAGGCGCTCGGCCGAGGCGACATCGAGGACCGGAGCGTTCTCGATCTCGGCAGCGGGACGGGCCGGCTGGCGATCGGGGCCGCCTGGCTGGGGGCCCGGAGCGTTCGTGCGATCGAGGTCGACCCGGCCGCGGTGTCGATCGCTCGGGCGACCACCCGCACGCTCGGGCTTCCCGTGGAGTTCGAAGAAGGGGCGGTCGCCGACGTCGCCGGGACGGCGGTCGACACCGTCGTCATGAACCCACCGTTCGGGGCCCAACGCCGCGGCGCGGACCGACCGTTCTGGGACGCGGCGTTCCGCCGGGCCCGCGGCGCGATCTACGCGTTCGCGCTGTCGGACTCCCGAACCTTTATAGCGCACCGCGCGGTCGAGCGCGGCGCGCACGTCGAATCGAACCGACCGATCGCCTGGGAACTTCCCCGGATCTTCCCCCACCATCGGCGAACCACGGTCCGTCTCGCAGTCGACCTCTGGGCCATCCGGATCGGACCACCACCATGACCGCGAGCGAGCTTCCCCGATTTGTCGTCCCCGGCGAATACCTTGGCGCGGCGGAGGAGTTCGTCCCCGGGCGAGGGACCTACGAGGACGCGGGCCGGATCTACGCGAGCGTC
The DNA here is from genome assembly GCA_021848165.1 of Thermoplasmata archaeon. Taxonomy (GTDB): domain Archaea; phylum Thermoplasmatota; class Thermoplasmata; order Lutacidiplasmatales; family UBA184; genus Lutacidiplasma. The sequence goes on along the minus strand of JAJZMW010000037.1, from coordinate 8,779 downwards.
GTCGGGCGCCCGACGGTCGATGAGGCCGATCGGACGGTGCGGGTCGACGCGCCGAACGCGGTCCCGGTCCTCGCCGAGGGGACGGTCGTCTACGCCCGCGTCGACGAGCTCAAGGCCGCCATGGCGATCTGCACCATCGTCGCCGACGCCCAGACCGGGCGCGGCATCCCGGGAGAGCCCGAAGGGACCGTGCACATCTCGAAGGCGAAGGACGGCTACACCGAGTCGCTCGGGGACGAGTTCGCCGTGGGGGACGTTCTGCTCGCCAAGGTCCTCCAGTCGCGTCCGTCGATCAAGCTCACGACCGCGCCGGGACAGTTCGGGGTCATCAGCGCGCGCTGCCAGGTCTGCCACGGCCTTCTCGCGGCGCAGCCGAAGGGGCTCGAGTGCCCCCGGTGCGGTCACCGGGAACGCCGCAAGCTGGCGGAAGGGACCGACCACTTCGCGCCGTTCGTTCCGTCGTGACCGCGGCGGGCGGCGACGAAGCGGAGCTCGCCCGCCTCGTGCGGGCCCACGACCGATGGCGAACGCGCTCCGTCTTTAACCTCCTGCCGAGCGAGAACGCCGTCAGTCCGACCGCCCGTCGCTACCTCGGGAGCGACCTCGCGGGACGGTACACCCTCCCCCTCGACACCGTCTGGCGGGGGGAGCGGATCGACAACTCCTACACGGGGACCCGGTACGCCGATGCGATCGAGCGGCTCGCCAACGACGCCGCCGCCCGCCTCTTCCACGCGCGGCACGCCACGGTGCGCCCGCTCTCGGGCCACATCGCCGCCCTGAGCGCGCTCGTTCCACTCCTCCCCCCCCAGAGCCGGCTCCTCGCGATCGAACCAGGGGAGGGGGGGTACGACGGCTACGCCGCCGGTTTCCTCCCGGCGATGCTCGGCTACTCGGTCCGTCCGCTGCCGGCCCGGGGCGTCGGCCACTCGGTCCTCGAGGAGGACGCCGTCGCCGCGATCCAGCAGGAGCGGCCGAACGCGGTCGTGCTCGGCCAGAGCTTCTTCCTCTTCCCCTACCCGCTCCGCCCGATCGTCGAGGCCGCGCACGCGATCGACGCGCTCGTCTTCTACGACGCCTCGCATGTGCTCGGCCTCGTCGCGGGCGGGGAGTTCCAGGACCCGCTCGGCGACGGCGTCGACGTCGTCTACGGGAGCACCCACAAGTCGTTCCCCGGCCCGCAAGGGGGGATCCTCCTCACCCAGCGCGACGACCTCTTCGGCCAGCTCGACCCCGCCCTCGTCTGGCGGGTCTTCGACAACGCCCACTGGAACCGGATCGCCGGCGTCGGGCAAACGCTCCTCGAGCTCGAGCGGTTCGCCCCCGAGTACGCGCGCACGACCGTCGCGAACGCGCAGGCGCTCGCGCGAGCGCTCCGCGCGAAGGGCTGGCCGATCGTCGCGGAGGAGCGGGGATACACCCGGTCCCACCAGATCCATCTCGACCCGGAGACGCTGCGCCGAACGATGGGGATCGGAACGGGGACGCTCGCCCGGCGGCTCGAGCGCCAGCGCCTCTTGATCGACCTGGTCGGGCGCATCGGCACCGCGGAGATCGCGCGGCTCGGCCTCCGGCCGGAGGAGATGGAGCGACTCGCCGACCTTCTCGAGCGGGGGCGCGTGGGGAAGCCGTTGGTCACCCGGGAGGTCGCGGCGTGGCGGGCCGAACATCGCTCGCTCCGATTCCTCTGACCGCCCCGCGGCGCCGGCGACGCCCGCTCGCTCTGACCGGGACCCCCGGGACCGGTAAGTCGACCATCGCCCAGATCCTCGGGGCCCGCCACCCCTCGCGCGAGGTCGGGGACCTCGCGCGGGAGCGGCACCGGGCGCGCCGGGGTCGCCGGGGGGTCGTGGTCGACCTCGCGCGCCTGCGGGCCTCGCTGGCCCGGCGGCCGGAACCGGGAGTGGATCTGCTCGTGGGCCACCTGGCGCATCTCCTTCCGGTCCGCGGCGCGATCGTGCTCCGCTGCGACCCGCGAGAGCTCGCGGGCCGTCTCGGGGGGCGCCCGGGCCGCCTCGAACGCGACGAGAACCTCCTCTCCGAGGCGCTCGATCTGGTCGCGACGGAAGCGCGGGCGCACCACCTCCCGGTCGTCGAGATCGACACGACCGGGCGGCCACCGTCCGCGGTGGCCCGGCGCGTCGACCGGGCCATCGCCCGATGGCCCCCCCGACGGAGCCCGCGGGTCGACTGGCTCGCCGACCCGCGCGTGACCGAGCATCTTTTGGACTGGTCCTCGTAACCGGGCCGATGGTGCTCGAAGGGCTCCGGCGCCGGCTCGACCCGACGCTCGAGCGCCTCAGCCGACCGTACCTCCGCTACTCCCCGAACACGTTGAGCGCGATCGCCTTCGGCCTCCTCGTCGCCGCCGCCGTCCTCGCCGCGCTCGCCCGATGGGCGGGACCGCTCCTCTTCTTTCCGGTCGCCGCCCTCATCCTCGTCGGCGGAACGTTCGACGTCCTCGACGGGGAGGTCGCCCGTCGCACCCACCGGGCGAGCGCGCGGGGCGATTTCCTCGACCACGTCCTCGACCGGTACGCCGACCTGATCCTCCTGCTCGGGATCGCCGTCTCCGCCTACGCGATCCCGCTCCTCGCGCTCCTCGCCCTCGCGAGCCTCCTGTTGACGAGCTACATGGGGACGCAGGCGCAGGCGGTCGGCCAGGGGCGGCTCTACGGGGGCCTCCTGACCCGCGCCGACCGGCTCGTCATCCTGAGCCTCGCGACGTTCCTCGAGTTCCTCTGGACCCTTCCGTGGCCGTGGGCGCCGAGCGAGCCGTGGGCGCGCTTCTCGCTCGGGGGGGTCGGGTTCACGGTGATCGACGTCGCGCTCGCCTACTTCGTCATCGCCGGCCAGTGGACGGCGTTCTCTCGGGCCCGCGCGGTGTGGCGGCGTCTCGACCGCCCGCCCCCTCCCGAGTAGTCGGGCCGTCCCGATCCGGGTCCTCCCGGACGCGGCCGCCGCGTTGCCGATAGTATTGGAGCGGGTGGCGCAGGCTCTCTTCGAAGCAGCGGGGGTCGCGGGCCCGGTCGATCGGCGCGGGAGCGCTCGGATCCCCTTCGCGGAGGCAGAGGCCGTGCGAGCGGAGCGTCGCGCATTCCGGAGGCTCGTAGCCCCGGCCGCCGTCCCGGTGCGTGATGTGCTCGACCTGGTAGCGGGTGATCGACTCGTCGAAGTCGGGCGCGCCGCGGTAGCTGTCGACGATCGTCTCCTCGTCGGCCCCCGCGCGGTGGAGGAAGGCAGCGAGCGCGAAGCGCCCCGCGTGGGAGAGGTTCTCCCCGCTCTCGAGCGTCCGGCGCATCTTGCGGACGCACGGAGGGAAGAGGTCGGCGCGCAGGACCGTCGGCCCGGCCGGGCCGGCCGCCCGCGGCGCGGGGGTCCGCCGGGCGATCTCCTCGAAGAACGGGGCCTCGAGCCCCCGGACCCGCTCCGCGAGGGCGGGATCGATCGACGGCGGCCGCGAGAGCTCGATCCGGACCGCCTCTTCGATCAGCCGCGCCGCGCGCGCGTCGGTCACTTCGACGCGACCGTGCCGGAGCGCCTGCGGGCCGAGGCGGAACGCCCCCTCCCGGATCGGCACGGCGAGATGGAGATACTCGGCGAGATCGATCGTCATCCCGCCCGCCGGCAGCGGCTCGATCGGGTGGCCGAGGCGCCCGGCGACCTCCCGGACGACCTCGGGGTCGCCGCGTTCGAGCCGGGCGTAGGCGCGCTTCGCCTCGGCGACGGCCCACCGACGGATCGGCGCCGCGCTCGGGGCGCACGCGAGGAGGAGCCGGGCGTAGAGGAACGAGAGGAGCCGCTCGTCCGGTCGCGCGCGGTCGAGCTCGGCGAGGACCGTCGACCCGCTCGGGTCGTCGGCGCCGGCGAGGGCGCGGGCCCGCCCGAACGCCCGGGTGCGGTCGAAGCGGGGGGCGGTCGCGAGCTCGCCGACCGAGAACTCCGCGGTCCAGCGCTCCGCCCCGGGGAGGAACGGGTACTCCCCGAGGAGCCACTCCTCGCTCAGAGGCGCGGGGCCACGAACTGCCATAGGATCAGGAACACCACGAGCAAGGAGCTCATGACGGCGAGCGATCCGCCGAACCGATCGGCGCGCGCGACCGTCCACCCTTTGCGCAGGCGCATCGCGAGGGCGCTCGCGTAGTCGCGCACCAACAGCCCCCCGTCCAACGGGATCAGCGGGAGCGCGTTCGAGGCGCCGAGGAGGAAGTTCATCCAGGCGAACCAGTAGAGGAGGTTGAGGCCGATCCACACCGTCCCCGGATCCGCCCCCGAGAGCGGGCCCGAGAAGTGGTAGAACTGCGCCACGCTCCCCTGGACCGGCTCGAGGGAGGAGAACGGCAAGACGAGCCAATCGATCAGCCCCGTGATCGGGTTCGACGCCACCGCGAGCGGGTTCTGGAGGCTCTGGAGGATCTGCGCCGGCGTCAGGAACGAGTAGTAGACCCCCAGGAACCCCTCGGAGCGGTTCCCCGGGTTCGCCGCGAGGACGATCGAGGTGGTGACGAGACGTCCGACCCCGGCCGAGTAGTAGGTGACCGCGACCGTTTGGTTCGGGTGGGTCCGCGCGATCGCGGCCGCGAACACCGGGTTCGTCGGCGTCGGCGTCCCGTTGAAGACGGTGATGATGTCCCCCGACGCGAGCCCGGCCGTCGACGCCGGCGCCCCGCTCACCGTGTTCAGGACCCCGACCCCGGTCGCGTTCGGCGCGACGGAGCTAGCGACGAGCGCGCTCAGAATGGCAAAGCAGATTAGCGCGATCGCGAAGTTCGCGAAGACCCCGGCCGCCGCCACGCGGTCGCGCCGACGCCGGTCGGCGCGCTCCATGTCCTCGTCGTCCTGCTCGACGAAGGCTCCGACCGGGATCACGCACCAGAGGACGCCGAGGCTCTTCACCCCGATCTTCTGCGAGCGGGCGACGAAGCCGTGGAAGAGCTCGTGCAGGACGACCCCGACGATCAGGGCGACGAGGCCGTAGCCGATCGGGATGATCGGGTTGATCCCGGGGATCCCGAGCGCCTCGGCGGCGCTCGGCGCCTGGCTGGCGGGGATCGTGAGGGCGACGTAGGCGTCGACGAAGAGGAGCGCCATCATCGCGACCATCGTGATCGCCGCGAGGACGATCGCCACGTCGCCCGCGATCGACCAGGCCCGGACGCGGCGGCCGACGCGGTCGAGGAAGTCGCGTCCCCGGCGCGTGCGGATCATCAGCGCCGGGCCGAGGAGGGCGAGCGTCCGGTCCTTGCCGATCCAGCCCCCGCGCCAGAGGAGGTAGACGACGACGCCGTAGGCGACGATCAGGAGCCCCGCGATCTCGTAGCCGTTCAGGGTGAGCGACGTCACGCGAGTCCCGCGCTTCGAGCGCCGACCCGCTTAATAGGGTTCGGGCGCCGAGGGAACGCGGCGGCCGGCGGAGGCCCTACCCCTTCACGACGCCCATCGGCAGGAGGCGCGCGACGCGGCGGGTGAGCCCGGCTCCCTCGGCGACGCGAACGACCTCGTCGACGTTCTTGTAGGCGCCCGGGGCCTCTTCGGTCACGCCTTCGCGGGTCGCCGAGCGGACGACGATCCCGCGGCCCCGCAGGGCGTGCGTGACGGAGTCGTACTGGAACGCGCGCGCCGCCGCGTGCCGGCTCAGGCGGCGGCCGGCGCCGTGGCAAGAGGAGCCGAACGACCGCTCCATCGAGCTCGCGAGGCCGCTGAGCACGTAGCTGGCGGTCCCCATGTCGCCCGGGATGAGGACCGGCTGGCCATGGTCGCGGTACGGCGCCGGGACCTCCGCGCGGCCGGGCGGGAAGGCGCGCGTCGCGCCCTTGCGGTGGATCAGGAGGCGGCGCACGCCGTCCGGGGTGCGGTGCTCCTCGGTCTTCGCGATGTTGTGCGCGATGTCGTAGACGACGTCGATCGACGGCGCCTCGCCCCCGAACGTGGCCGAGAACGCCCGGCGCACGCCGTCGGTGATCGCCTGGCGGTTCGCCCAGGCGAAGTTCGCCCCCGCCGCCATCGCCGCGAGGTACTCGCGGCCCTCGTCGGAGTCGATCGGGGCGCACGAGAGCTGCCGGTCGATCAGGCGGACGCCCCGCCGCACGAGCGATGCGTCCATCCGCTGGATGAAGTCGGTCGCGATCTGGTGACCGAGCCCCCGCGACCCCGTGTGGAGCATGACGACGACCTCCCCGGAAACGAGCCCGAGCGCGCGGGCCCCCGCCGGGTCGAACAGCTCGTCGACCTTCTGGACCTCGAGGAAGTGGTTCCCGCTGCCGATCGTGCCGAGCTGCCGCTGCCCCCGCTTGCGGGCGAGGGGGCTCACGCGCCCGGGGTCGGCGCCGGCGAGCGCGCCCTCCTCCTCCTGCACCGGAAGGTCGGCGGGGAGCCCTCGTCCCTCCTCGACCATCCATCGGGCTCCCATCGTCAGGACCCGGTCGAGGTCGTCCGGGGAGAGCGCGACGCCCCCCTTCGCGCCGACGCCCGAGGGGACCGCGCGGTAGAGCGCCTCGACCAGCTCGGGGAGCTTCGGACGGATCTCCTCCTCCCGGCGGTGGGTCGCGAGGAGGCGGACGCCGCAATTGATGTCGTAGCCGATCCCGCCCGGGCTCACGACGCCCTCCTCGAGATCGAAGGCGGCCACGCCGCCGACCGGGAAGCCGTAGCCGAAGTGGATGTCGGGCATCGCGAACGAGTGCCCGACGATCCCGGGGAGCGTGGCGACGTTGGCGACCTGCTCGAGCGACGGGTCCTGGGCGATGTCGCCGAGGAGGGCGGCGTCGGAGAAGATGCGCCCCGGAACGCGCATGCCGAACGCGGGGTCGGGCTCGATGTCGAAGGTGAACTCGTCCCGCGGGACGAGCGCGAGCGCCCTCGGCATGGTCCGCGCCTTTCGCCCCGGCTATTTTACCTCGAGGGAGGCGGGCGCGCGCCGGCCAAACCCCAAGTAGCCGAGCGGGCATTTCCCCTCCGACCACCGGTCGGGAGTCGCATGTTCCTTGGGCGCTTGCTCACCCTGATCAACTTCGCGCTCCTCGGCGCGGCGGTCGTCGTCTACGTGTGGGCGCCGCAGTACGGCACGATCTTCCTCTACGGGCTGATCGCCTGGATGTTCGCGAGCCTCGTTCTGTTCTATCTGCCGATCAGCCGCCGTCGGCTCGGCGCTCCGCTCGGCCCGCCGCCCGGCGCCCCTTTGCCGTCGGCCACGGCAGCGCCCGGCCCGGCCACGGCGCCGGCCCCGGGCCCGGTCGGGTTCTGCATCTGGTGCGCCCACGATCTGCCGCCGGGCGCCGGATTCTGCCCGGGATGCGGCCGGCCGGTGCGCCGGGTCTAGTCGCTCGGGACGATCCGGAGCATCGCTTCGCGGGCCCGGACGTTCGACCCCGGCCGCACCGCGAGCTGCGCGACGACGCCCCCGATCGGGCTCGCGATCTCGTTGCGCATCTTCATCGCCTCGACCACGACCAGGAGATCCCCCGCCGCGACCCTCTGGCCATCGCGGACCCGGACCTCGAGGACCTTCCCCGGCATCGGGGGGAGGATGGCGGTTCCCGGCCCTCCGGGGGCCGGGATCGGCGCGGGCGGGCCGCGAACGGCCGGGGTCGGGGCCCGGGGAACGTTCGACGAGGCGCGGGACTCCTCGCGCTCGACGGAGCCGACGGGGCCCCGCTCGCCGTTCACGTCGACCGGGCCGGGCGGGCTCGCGAACCCGGTCGGCCACCCCTCGACGACGACCTTCTCCCCGGCGATCTCGAGCTCGACCTTCAGCGCCCCGTCCTGGACGATCTCGAACGGATACGAGCGCCCCTGCCGTCGGACCGTCTTCGCGGCGAGGTCGACCTCGACCTCCTCCACGTCAGCGCCGCGCCCGATGCGAAGCCGCATCGACCCACCTCCGCTGCGAGAGCTGTCGGATCCGCCCGTCGTGCGCCCAGGCGCTCCCCGACGGTCCCGCGCCGGCCGGGAGCTCGCCCCGCGGCTCCGGGGGCGGCGCCGGCGTCCGGAGCGCCGCCACGATCCCGAGGGCCGCCCCGGCGAGGGCGTCGCTGTCGAGCCCGGCATCGACGGCGGTCCGGTAGCCGACGTAGACCGACGGGAAGATCGTGTAGGAGAGGACCTCCCGCTCGGAGATCCCCGGCCAGCGGGCCAGGGCCTCCCCGCGACTCCGTTCGAACTCGGCGCCGATCGTGTCGGCGGGGCGGCCCCGGATCGCCGGCTCTTCGGCGGTGACGCGCTGGACGAGCGCCGGTTCCATCGGCGCCGGGGGGGTGCCGTAGAGGCCCCGCAGGTAATCGCGCACCTCCCGGGTGATCGACCGGTACCGCTCCCCGGTGAGGACGTTGATGACCGCCTGGATCCCGACGATCTGGCTCGTGGGGGTGACGAGGGGCGGGTAGCCGAGGTCGCGTCGCACGCGCGGGATCTCCGCCAGGACCTCGGGGAGCCGGTCGATCGCCCCTTGTTCCTCGAGCTGGCTGAGGAGGTTGCTGAGCATCCCGCCGGGGACCTGGTGGAGGAGGATGTCGGCGTCGGTCTGGAGCGCGCGCAGGTTGAGCAGGGGGCGGTACCGTTCGAGGACGCCGCGGAAGTAGTGGGCGAGATCCGCGAGCGCGACCAGGTCGAGGCCGGGGTCGAACGGCGTCCCGCGCATCGCGGCGACGAGCGTCTCGGTGGGGGGCTGGCTCGCCCCGCCCGAGAACGGGCTCAGGGCGCCGTCGACCGCGGTCGCGCCGGCCTCGTCGGCGGCCAGGCAGGTGAGCGGCGAGAGGCCGCTCGCCGAGTGCTTGTGGACCAC
>JAJZMW010000056.1 GCA_021848165.1 Thermoplasmata archaeon | reverse complement strand
CGAGGCGGCGGACCTCGTCGACGGTCGCCCCGAGCACGCGCTCCCGGCGCGCCCACGCGAGCGCCTTCGCGCGCGGCATCTTGCGCACGAGGGCGATCTCGGAGTTCACCTGGCGGATGTGGCGGACCGCCTCCACGACGTTGCCGGTCCCGGCCTCCCCTTTCGTGCGGATCATCGCGGCGCCTTCGTCGATGCGACGGAGCGCCTCGCCGAGGGTGCGGCACCCGCAGACGAACGGCACCGTGAAGGCCCGCTTGTCGACGTGGAAGAACGGATCGGCCGGGGTGAGGACCTCGGACTCGTCGATCATGTCGACGGCGAGCGACTCGAGGACGCGCGCCTCGGCGGTGTGGCCGATCCGGCACTTCGCCATCACCGGGATCGAGACCGTCGCCTGGATCTCGCGGACCTTCGCCGGGTCGGCCATCCGGGCGACGCCCCCTTGGGCGCGGATGTCGGCGGGCACGCGCTCGAGCGCCATCACGGCGACCGCCCCGGCGCTCTCCGCGATCCGGGCCTGCGCCGCGTTCGTGACGTCCATGATGACGCCGCCTTGCTGCATGCGGGCGAACCCCCGCTTGATCAGCTCGGTTCCGAACCGAAGGCCCTCGAGGGACTCCTTTGCCATCGACGCGCTCCTCCCCGAAGGAGCGACGGGGCGTATTTGACCCTGCGCGGGACCGGCCGCCGGCGCTCGGCAAGCCTAAATCGTCCGGCGCCCTCCTCGTCGCAACGCAGGGGGAGCTGGGAACCGGCTGAGAGGACGGGCGCCGCCCGTCGACCCCACGAACCTGCCCGGGGTAATGCCCGCGAAGGGAAGGCCATGACCGCACCGCATCGTCGCTGCGCCGGTTCCGAGCGGAGGGGATGAGCTCGCCCCCGCTCCCCGCGTCCCGCCGCCGCCTCCGGCGGCCCGGGGCGACCGGTCGCCGCGTCCTCGCCATCGGCGTCGCGTTGGTCGTCGCCGTCGCCGGCACCGGCCTCTATCTCGCCTACTCCCACGCGACCGGACGGACGACGCTCACGATCTACACCTACGCGAGCTTCCTGGGAGGCGCGTGCGGCTCCGGGGGCGCGGCCGGAGGGCTCTTCGCGAACTTCTCGGCGGCGTACGACGTCGCCGTCCAGGTCGAGTGCCCGAGCGGGACCCTCGTGAGCACGCTCGAGTCCCAGGCGAGCTCGCCGGTCGCCGATCTCGTCGTCGGACTGGACGAGATCACCGCGCCCGAAGCGCAGAGCCTCGGCCTCCTGGTCCCGTACAGCCCTCCCGGGCTCGCCGACGTCAACGCATCGTTGATCGATCACCTCTCGCCGCAGCACTACGTGACCCCGTACGAGTACGGCTACCTCGCGATCGACTACACGAGCGGCTTCTACCACGCGACCGGCGGGGCCGTCGCCCGCTCGGCGTTCCCCGCGTTCGCCGCCAACGCGAGCTGGGCGTCGCAGCTCGTCTACGAGGATCCGGCGGGCGACATCACCGGGCAGGAGTTCCTGGCGTGGGAGGCGATGTACTACACGGCGGTCCTCCACGAGAACTGGACCGGCTTCTGGGACGCCGTCCTCCCGCACGCCCACGAGGCGCCCTCCTGGGACACCGCGTACTACTCGATGTTCGAGAACCCGTACGCGACGGTCGTGAGCTACACCACCGACCCGGCGTCGGCGGCGTACTACGGCGCCGGGGGTTCGTTCAACTCGACCGTCTCGACCTTCGGGGGCCGGTACTACGGGTGGCAGACCCTCTACGGCGTCGGGATCGTGCGCGGCACCACCCACCTCGCCTTGGACGAGGCGTTCGTCAACTACCTCCTGAACGGCTCGGTCCAGTCGGCGATCCCGTACAACGAGTGGGAGTACCCCGCGAACTCGACGGTCCCGTGGCCGCCGCTCTTCCTCTCCTCGGGGCTGCTTCCGCCGGACCAGATCGTGGCGCTCAACAACGATCTGACGCCGACCGAACTCGCGCAGAACTTCACGAGCCCCAACGGGTGGCTGGCGACATGGCAGGGGCTCGCGGGCGCGTGAGCCTCGGCGAGGACCCGGTCGTCCTCGCGCTGGTGGCGCTCGCCCCGATCGCGCTGTTCGTCCTGCTCTTCGCGCTCCTCCCCGTCGGCCTCCTCTTCGGCCGGGGCCTCGCGGCCGGGGGAGGGTTCGGGGGCCTCCTGGCAACGGTCGGCGGGGCGTCGAACAACCGCGACGCCCTGGTCAACTCGCTCGGTCAGGGCGCGCTGAGCGCCGCGATCGCGCTCGCGCTCGGCTACCCCGCCGGGATCTTCCTCGGGCGCTTCGAGTTTCCGGGCCGCGCGTGGATCCGGGCGCTCCTCCTGCTGCCGTTCCTCCTGCCGACCGTGGTCGTCGCCGTCGGCATCCTCGATCTCTTCGGTCCCGCGGGTCTGCTCTCCGGCGGCGGAAGCCCCCTCGGCTGGTTCGGGGCCGGAGTTCCCGCGATCGTGGCCGCGAACCTGGTCTTCAACGTCCCGATCGTCGCCCTCTTCACCGCGCTCGGATGCGAGAGCGCGTCGCCGACGCTCGAAGAGACGGCGGCGACGCTGGGGGCGGGCCCCGCCCGGAGGTATCGGGACGTCTGGGCCGGACCGTCGCTCGTCGGCGCCGCGATCGGGGGGATCCTCACGTTCGCCTTCTCCGCGCTCGCGTTCGCCGCCCCGATCCTCCTGTGCGGCCCGCGGTGCTACACGCTCGAGGCTCAGGTCTACGCGCTCAACAACGTCTACCTGGACCCCACCGCGGCGAGCCTCCTCGCGCTCGCCGCGATGCTCCTCCTCCTGCTCCCGATCGCGCTCTACCTCGCCTTCCAGGCCCGTCTCCGGCGCGGAGGGACGACGGGCCGGCGGCCGGCGATCCCGCTGCGCGGCGCCGGCTGGCCGGCGGCGCTGCTCGCGGCCGAAACGACCGCCGTCTTCGCCGGCGTCTTCGCGGTCGTCGCGGCGGTCCTCTATCGGACGGTCCTTCCCGCGGGCGGGGGACCGTTCGGCGCCCCGTGGTCGGCGCTCTTCGGCGCACCGGCGGAGACGACCCTCGGCCTGCCGATCGGGGCGGTCGTGCTCAACACGCTCGGCCTCGCGCTCCTGG
>JAJZMW010000112.1 GCA_021848165.1 Thermoplasmata archaeon | reverse complement strand
GGGCCGTCTACCGGGCCGGCCGCTTCGCGCCCGCTCCCGCGGCGACCGGCCGCGTCGATCTCGCGGCGATCTTCGCACGCGCCGCCGTCGACCTCCTGACCGGGCCGAGCGCGGAGCGCCTGATCGCGTGCCAGGCCCCGGGCTGCGCCCACTTCCTCCTGGCCCGGACCCGGACGCAACGCTGGTGCTCGCCGAGCGGGTGCGGCAATCGCGCTCGGGTCGCTCGCCACTACGCGCGCCGGCGGGCTAGCGACGGCTCGCGTCCAGCGCCGCGCCGAGGTCGGCGATCAGGTCGTCCAGGTCCTCGCACCCCGCGCTGAGGCGGACGAATCCGGGGGCGACGTCGTCGCCGCTCTTCCACCGCGCCCGGCGCTCGGCGCTGGTGTGGAGGCCCCCGAAGCTGGTCGCCGATCGCAGGAGGCGGCCGGCGCGCAGGAACCGTTCGGCCCGGGCCTCGCTTGCGAGCTCGAAGCCCACGATCGGACCGTAGAAGCGCATCTGCCGCGCGGCGATCTCGTGCGACGGGTCGTGGGGCAGCCCCGGGTACCGCACGCCCCGGACCTCCCGCCGGGTGCGGAGGAAGCGGGCGATCCCGAGGGCGTTCGTCGCCTGGCGCTCGAGCCGGAGCGCGAGCGTGGCGAGCGAGCGGTGCGCGAGCCAGGTCTCCATCGGTCCGGGGATCGCCCCCTGCTGCTTGCGGAAGTTGCGGATCCGGTCCGCCCAGGCCCGCTCGCGCGTCGCGACGTGCCCGAGCACGAGATCGCTGTGCCCGGAGAGCGATTTCGAGTCGCTGGCGACCGAGAAGTCCGCCCCGAAGGCGAGCGGCCGCTGCCCGAGCACGGTCGCGGTCGTGTTGTCGACGGCCACGAGCGCCCCGGCCCGGTGCGCCGCCCTCGTGGTCGTGCGAAGGTCGCAGACATCGAGGCCCGGGTTGCTCGGGGTCTCGATCCAGACGAGCGACGCCCCACGGAGGGTCGCGGGGTCGTACGGCCCGGTCGTCGGCACCGAGCGGACCCGAACCCCGAGCGGCTCGAAGTGGTCGCGGACGAGGGTGCGGGCGAGGTTGTAGCCGTCGGACGGCATCACGAGCACCGGGCGGCGCCGCCGACCGTGCAGCACCGCCTCGGTGAGCACCGCGGTCACCGCCGCCATCCCCGACGCGAAGACGACCGAGGGGCCCCCCTCCAGCTCGGCGAGGGCCTCCTCGAACCGCGTCCAGGTCGGGTTGTCGTTGCGTCCGTAGGTGTACGGCGATGTCTCGGGAGCCCCGTAGAGATGGTACTTCGAGGCGAAGACCGGCCCGGGCAGGAACGGCTCCCCCTGACGGGGGGCCGGAAGGCCGGCTTCGATCACCCGGGTCGAATCCCCGAGCGGGCGCGCCGGACGGGCTCTGCGAGGCACCCGGGTTCGAACCCGGCTCGGGGTAAGACCTCTTCGTTAGGGGCGCGGCGTCGCCCGCACCGTCCGGAGCGCCCGGGCCCAGCGGCCGAGCTGGTCGAGCATCGCGGCGAGCTGCTCCTCCTTCGCGGGCCGGGGGCGGAACGTCCGCATCCCTTCGAAGTCGTCGAACAGCGAGAACCAGACCTGGGCGCGGACCGTGGCGACCTGGACCTCCGCGAGGATCCCGCGGAGGTGTTCGACCGCCCGGACCCCGCCCGCGCTCCCGTAGCTCACGAAGCCGGCCGCCTTGTCGACCCACTCCCCGTAGAGGTAGTCGATCGCATTCTTCAGCGCCGCCGAGGTGCTGTGCTGGTACTCGGGGGTGACGAAGACGAACCCGTCGAGCGGCTGGATCGCCGCCGCCCACGCCTTCGTGTGCGGCTGGCTGTAGCGGCCCATCGCCGGCGGATATGGCTCGTCCAGCAGCGGGAGGTGGAAGTCGCCGATGTCGATCGGCACGTAGTCGACGCCGTCGTTCCGGGCGCGCGCTCCCGCGAGGACCCAGCGGGCGACGGCCTCGCCGTTCCGGCCCGGACGCGTGCTCCCGAGGATGATCCCGATCTTCAACGGTGCGTGGGTGCTCTCGCTCACGTTCGTTCCCGCCGCCCCCGTGGGGCGAGCGACCGGCCGGACCGGCGCACCGAACTTAACCGACCGGGGAGGTCGACGACACCCACGCACTCCGGAGTAAGCTTCGGTTGGGCCCGTCAACCCCGGTTGAGGTGGGCTACTTTTGCGCTCGAGCTCCCCCGGCGAACGGAGGGACGATGTCGGCCGTGGAACCGCGGGCCGGAGCCCCGCCGCCGTCCGGCGGACCCCGGCTCCCCCCGGTCCGCGGCCGCGAGCTGCTCGAGGACCCGCTGCGGAACAAGGGGACGGCGTTCACCGAGGCGGAACGGACCGCGTTCGGCCTCCACGGTCTCTTGCCCCCGCAGGTCGAGACGCTCGAGGAGCAGGTCGTCCGGGCCTGGGAGGCCTACGAGCGGAAGTCCGACGACCTCGAGCGGTACATCTATCTCCGCGCGCTCCAGGACACGAACGAGGTCCTGTTCTACCGGCTGCTGCTCGACCATATGGAGGCGACCGTTCCGGTCGTCTACACCCCGGTCGTCGCGCTCGGCTGCGAGGAGTTCAGCCACGTCTACCGGCGCCCGCGGGGCCTCTTCCTCCCGTATCCGCTGCGGGACGAGATCCCGGAGCTTCTGCGGCACCGTCCCCATCCCGAGGTCGACGTCATCGTCGTCACCGACGGCGAGCGGATCCTCGGCATCGGCGACCAGGGCGTCGGCGGCCTCGGGATCCCGATCGGAAAGCTCGCTCTCTACACGCTCCTCGGCGGGATCCCTCCCGATCGGACGCTGCCAATCGTGCTCGACGCCGGGACGAACAATCCGGAGCGCCTCGCCGACCCCGAGTACCTCGGGTGGCGGCATCCGCGGGTCACCGGAGCCGAGTACGACGCGTTCGTCGACCAGTTCGTGGAGGCCGTGCGGGCGGAGCTCCCGCGCACGCTCGTGCAGTGGGAGGATTTCGGGCAGACCCACGCGCGGCCGATCCTGGAGCGGTACCGCCGCTCGCTCCTCAGCTTCAACGACGACATCCTCGGCACCGGAGCGGTCGTGCTCGGGACGCTCCTCTCGGCGCTCGACGTCCTCCACCGG
>JAJZMW010000104.1 GCA_021848165.1 Thermoplasmata archaeon | reverse complement strand
GCCAGGCGGGCGGCGACGCCCGCGCCGTAAATTGGACGAGCGGGGTCTGGGTGTTGATGAGTATGCTCAGGTCCTGCATCGATACCGGGGTCCGACGGGCCACGGCGGCTCCCGCGCGCCGACCCCGACGGGGCGCCGGCTCGGATCGTCTCGCTCGGGCCGACGACCGCTACCCGTCGAGAGTATAGGAGTCCTTCTGCTCGACCCGCACGGACCGACGATCAGTCGTCGTCCGGCGCGACGCCGGTCACCGAGAAATCCCGGCCCTCCCACCGATCCGCTTGGGGCCAATAGAACGTGAAGTCGTAGCGCTGCCCCTCGTCGAGCGGCGCGAGCTCCGCGACGTGGATCCCGATCGGCGTCGGGGTCGAGTCGAGATCCGTGGCCGAGCGCCAGCCGTCGTCCGACCAGTGCAGTCGGAACGGCGCGCCGGCTTGCCAGCGGATCGGGCGTCCCGGGGGAACCTCGTCGACCTGCCGATTGAACTTCCAGATCTCGGGCGGGGGAGGCCGGGACCCGCGCGACCGGTAGCGCTCGGCGACCGACGGGATCCGGTCGAAGACGGCCCGGTCGGCGATCGAGCGCAGCAACGTCAGGTACTCGGCGTGCGCCCAGGCGAGCGGCATCGCGGCCCCGCTCGGTCGGCCGCGGCGCATCTCGAGCTCGGTGACATCGCCTTCGTCCCAGACCTGCTCCGTGAGGAGGCCGGTGGCGGTCGCGAGCCGCTCCATCGTGCGCGCGTACGGAGCCGCATCGCGGCCGGCCGCGAGCTCGTAGTGGCCTCGTTCCCCCGTGAGCAAGGGCCAGGGCCGACCGATCCCCCACCCCCGGTACGGCCCCCCGCCGGGCCCCTGGCCGTAGCCGTCGTGGTTGTAGCGTCGCCACATCGGACCGAACGGGCCATCGAACTTCAGCTGCCGGTCGATGAGCCGCACGGTCGCCAGGACGGTGGGGTCGTGCGCCGAACGGATCCCGTAGCGCACCAGCTCGAGGAACTCCGTCGACACGATCTCCTGCGCGGGGAAGGTGTTCGGCGTCCCGGGTTCGCGGTTCGGGATGTAGAGCGTTCCGAAGTCGCCGGATTCGCGCGGGTGGGGGTCGCTCGGGAGCGCGGGTCGGATCCGGACGTAATGCCGCGGGATCTCCGGGTCCAAGGTTCCGTGCCGGGTGACCGTCCACCCGTCCACATGGCTCTCGAGGAAGTCCGCGTTCGATTCGAGGAGGTTCGCGGTCTCGAGGTCCCCGTGCGCTCGGGAGAACTCGCTCGCTCCGAGCAGGGCGCTGATCTCGAGCGCCAACGTCGAGGGGGAATACCCGCTCGATTCCTCCCACCGGTCCTGCTGCGTGACCGGGGCCCGCTCGAGGAGGAACCGGGCCGCGCGCACGATCATGGGGTACGGGTCGAAGTGGCCCAATCCCCGGTCGCGTTGGAGCCGCCACGCGAGCAGGATGGGATAGGCGACCTCGTCGAGTTGCACGCCCGTCCAGTACGCCCGGCCGTCAAGCCAGAAGTTCTGCGGGAAGCCCCCGTCGTGCTGCTGGCGGCTGGCGAGGTAGATGAGCGCGCGGAGCGGCGCCTCCCGGATCCCGTTCGCGAGCAGCGCCGTCGCGGTGTGCACGAGGTCCCGCGTCCAGACGAGATGGTAGCCGCCCTGGTCCTCTTCGCGGGCCCATCCCCACGGGGTCGACGGGGAGGCGATGAACGCTCCCGGGAACTGCTTGTCCTCCGACGCGAGGAGGACCATCCGGCTCATCCGTTCGAGGTGGCCGTCGTCGCCGGCCGCCGTCGACGGCTTCGGGGCGTGTCGCGACGATCGATGCCACTGCAGGACGAACCGGTCCCGATGCTGGGCGAAGGGGGTCCCGAGGCACTGGAGGAAGGTGGTCGCCGCGCTCTCAAGGCTGGGGCCGAAGGCGACGGCGAGCGTGAACTCCCCGGACGCCGGGACCGCGATCTCTCCCGTGAGCCCCCCGCTCCCCGAGGGCGCCAGATCGTACTCCGGGCCCATGTCGAACGTCGAGGCGAGCGCGCTCAGCCCGTCGCTGCGTCCGACGTAGCCGACCGAGGCACGCCGGAACGGCACGTCGGCGCCGAGGACCATCCCGATGTCTTCCCGACTCGCCGTCAGCACGGGCGATCCCAGGAGGTTGTGCACGTAGCTGTCGCTCCCTCGGACCAGGACATCCAGATGCGGGACCGCGAACACGTACAGCCGCAGACGGTCCCGCAGATCCGGCCGGTGCACTTCGAGGCGAACGCGCATCACGAGCGCCGGCTGATGCGGCGCGGTGATCACCTCCTTGATCAAGGTGCACCGCCCCTCCGGATCGCGGCTGACGATCCGGTAGTCGAGGGCGTGCGAGTGCGGTTGCTCGATCGTGGTGCGGAGGTGGCGGAGCTCGTCGAGGAAGAAGGTGGCGCCGTCGGTGATCCCGAAGATCAGGCCGCTCGTCTGGGGCCGATCGATGGTCGGGTAGTAGATCTCGGTCACGATGCCGTGCCAGAGGGTGAACCAGAGCTGGGAATCCGCCGAGTAGGCGGTCCCGAACCCCTCCTTCGCGCTCGGCGCCCAGGGGATGGCGGTTCCGGGGGCCCCGGGGGCGACGCGCGTACCGCGGAGGTCCATGGCAAGCGCCGCTACGAACGCGCTCCGTTTAGGGCTTTGCCCGGGAGGCCCGAGCACCCAAGGGGTTTTCCCCTCGACCGAAGTGCGCGGGCGTGGACCTCGTTGGGTACCTCCTGATCCTCGCGCTCGTCGCGGTGGCGGCCGGCTTCGTCGGATCGTTGACGGGGATCGGCGGTGGCATCGTCATCATTCCGGTCCTGGTCGTCTTCTTCAACGTCCCGTTCGTCGTCGCCGCGGGCGCCAGCGTCATCACGATCCTCGCGAACTCCGCCACGACCGGGAGCGCCTACGTGCGCGACCGCCTCACCGATCTGCGCATCGGGATGTTCCTCGAGATCGCGACGGTCCCCGGGGCGATCTTCGGGGCGGTCGCCACGGTCTACCTCGTCCACGCCAACCTGCAGGACGCGTTGCTCATCGCGCTCGGGAGCCTCTTGATCGCCCTCGCGATCGTCGGATTCTTCCACGGGCGCGACGACGAGACCTCCCCCGCGACGCCCGAC
>JAJZMW010000064.1 GCA_021848165.1 Thermoplasmata archaeon | reverse complement strand
CCCTGGCCCGCGACCTCGGGCTCAAGATCAACGAGTACGGCGTCTACCGCGACGACACCGCGATCGCGGGCCGCACGGAGTTCGACGTCTACGACGCCGTCGGGCTCTCCTGGATCCCGCCCGAGATGCGGGAGGACCGGGGCGAGATCGACCGGGCCGCCACCGACTCCCTCCCGGCGGTCGTCGAGGAGAAGGGGATCCGCGGCGAGCTGCACTGGCACCTCCCGGCGAACGCTTCGCCGGACGACGTCGATCGGACGCTCGCCGAGGCCCGCCGCCGGCGCTACGACTACGTCGGGGTCGTCGTACGGGGGTTCGACGGCGACGGCGAAGCGCGGCCGATCCGACCCGAAACGCTCGAGCGATTGCGCGAGCGCACGAGCCGGCGGCGCCCGGGCGAAGCGGGGATCCTCTGGGCGGAGGAAGGCACGGGAACCGAGCGCGGCCCGCCGGCGGCGGAGATCCATTACCGCTTGATCCGCGCCGATCTCCGCCGGTTGCCGCCCGCCGGCGCGCCGCCGCCCGGCGCGTGGGGGCTGGTCCACCTCGGGGCGGCCCCCGCGACGGGCGAGGGGCTCGGCCGCTGGCGGGCGTGGCTCACGTGGGGGGCTTCGGTGGGGCTCTCCGCGGAGATCGGCCCGGGGAGCGACCGGCTCGATTCGGAGGGCGGCCGGGAGTACCTGGCGCTCGGCGGCTCCCTCCTGGTCGCGACGGGCATCGATCGTCCCGAAGGGGATCCGACCGCGGCGATCGCGCTCGGCTTCGCGCGACGGGCGTGGGCGACCCCGGCGGTGGTACGGAACACGGCGCGGCGGGAGGATCTGGACGGCGCCCCGCCTCAGGACGCGACCATGCGGTCCAAGGCGCGGCGCGCCCGGTCCGCCACCGACGGGTCGACCTCGATGCGGTAGCGCATCTGGGCGAGCGCGTCGCGGATGTCGACCAGATCGGTCGCCTTCATGAACGGGCAGACCGCCCCGGCGTCCAGCGGGGTGAAGACGGTGGTCGGATTGAGCGCCCGCATCCGGTGGAGGATCCCGACCTCGGTCGCGACGATCACCTCGCGCTCCTTCGTCTCCTGGGCGAACCGGATCATCCCGTCGGTCGAGAGGACCCGATCGACGTGCGGCAGCGCCTCGCTCATGCAGCCGCACTCGGGGTGCGCGAGGAGGGGCGCCCCGGGGTGCTGCGTCCGGACCCGGTCGACCTCCTCGGGGCGGAGCCGGCCGTGGACGTGGCAGTCGGCGACCCACAGGTGCATCTTGCGCCCGGTCTTCCGGCGGACGTACTCCCCCAGGAACATGTCCGGCAGGAAGAGGATCTCCCGGTCCGCGGGGATCGAGTTCACGACGCGCACCGCGTTCGAGCTCGTGCAGCAGTAGTCCGACTCCGCCTTCACCTCGGCCGAGGTGTTCACGTAGCTCACGACGACCGCCTCGGGGAACTGGGCCTTCCAGGCCCGCAGCTGCTCCGCGGTGATCGCGTCGGAGAGGCTGCATCCCGCCGCGAGGTCGGGGAGGAGGACGGTCTTGTGGGGGTTGAGGATCTTCGCCGTTTCCGCCATGAACCGGACCCCGGCGAAGACGATCACCTCGGCGTCGGTCTCCATCGCCTTCCGCGAGAGGTAGAGCGAATCGCCGACGTGATCCGCGATGTCCTGGACGGGGGCGATCTCGTAGTTGTGGGCGAGGAGCACGGCATGTCGCTCCTCCTTCAGGCGACGGATCTCCTCCTCGAGCGACATCGCCGCGTCCCTCCGCCGAGAACGAGCCGGCGTCCCTTCTTAAGCCGACGGTCGCCCCGGAGCCACCCAGACGAGGTGGAACGGCACGGCGCGGGCCGAGTGGGTGAGCGACCCCAGGCTGACGGCGTCGACGCCGAGCCCTCGGTACCGCGGGACCGTCTCGGGCGTGATCCCGCCGGACGCTTCCAGCGTGACCCGGTCGCGGAGACCGGCGCGCTCGAGGGCGCGCACGATCGCGCGGATCCGCGGGGGGTCGGCGTTGTCGATCAGGATCGACCGGACCCCCGCCCGCGCCGCGCGGAGGGCGTCGCGCGCCGAGCCGACCTCGACCTCCGCGGTCGACCGCAGCGGCGCTGGCGCGCGCGCGAGGCGGGCGAGCGCCTCCGCCCACGGGAGGAGCGCGAGATGGTTCCCCTTGACCAGGATCGCGTCGGAGAGATCGCGACGGTGCGGGCGGCCCCCGCCGTCGACCACGGCGGCCTTCTCGAGATCGCGCAGGCCGGGGAGGGTCTTGCGGGTGGCGCGGATCTCGAGCGGGGGGCGGGCGCCCCGGGCCCGCGCCACGGCACGGGCGGTCGCGCTCGCGACCCCCGAGAGGTGCATGAGATAGTTCAAGATCGTCCGCTCGGCGGCGAGGATCGCCGGGGCCGGTCCCCGGAGCCGCGCGACCTCGAGCCCGGGACGGATCGCGGATCCGTCGGGCCGGGCCCGCACGATCCGGATCCCCGTCGCCGCGGCGATCGCGCGGACGGCGCGCATCCCCGAGAGGACGCCGCGTCCTTGCGCCACCACGCGGGCGTCGACCCGACGACGCGGGTCGTGACGTCGGAGCGGGAGCGGTCCTCCTCGAGGGAGGCCCGGACGGCGCGCGCGAGATCGCGATCGCGCGGGGCCCGCGCCGCGGGGCTCATGGCCGCGCGCGCGTCGCCGGCACGAACGGGAGGGGGACGACCTGCGCCGGGACCGCGCCCCCCCGCAGTTCGAGCGCGACGGCCGTGCCCGGTTCGGCGAGCGGCCGCGGGAGGTAGGCGAGCGCGATGCCGACCTTGAGCGTCGGCGAGAGCCCGCCGCTCGAGACGACGCCGACCGGCGCGCCGGCGTGGAGGATCGGGGTCCCGTGGCGGGGGACCGCCCCGGGGGCCGCGACCGAGATCCCCACGAGCCGCTCCTTCGGCCCGTCCCGGATCTCGGCGGCGAGCGCCTCGCGGCCGACGAACGGATGGTCGAGCTCGACGAACCGCTCCTGCCCCGCTTCGATCGGGGTCCGGTCCCGGTGGAAGTCCTGGCCCGAGAGGAGGTAGCCTTTCTCGAGCCGCAGGGTGTCGCGGGCGCCGAGTCCGCACGGCCGGACGCCGGCCCGGACGAGCTCCTCCGCGAGCGCCGCGGCGCGCGGGCGAGGAAGGAAGAG
>JAJZMW010000152.1 GCA_021848165.1 Thermoplasmata archaeon | reverse complement strand
GCCGGGAGATCGCCGGCGGGGCTCCCCCGCATCCCCTGCAGCACCGGGAAGCCGCGCAGCGAGCGCACCATGTTCTCCGCCGAGAGGGAGACGATCGGAGCGAGGCGGAAGGTGACGTCCTTCATCGCCTCGACGTAGATCCCGCCGAGCGCGAAGGCGAGGATCGGCCCGAAGTGCGGATCCCGCTGCAGGCCGATGAGGACCTCGGGGCCGCTGGGCACCTGCGCCTCCACCTCGAATCCCGCGATCCGCGCCTTCGGCGCGCGCGCGCGGACGGTCGCTCGCATCTCGCTCCACGCCGAGCGCACGGCCTCCGCGCTCGCGAGTCCGAGGCGGACCCCGCCGACATCCGTCTTGTGCGAGATGTCCGGGCTCGCGACCTTGAGCACCACGGGGTAGCCGAACCGGTCGGCGAGGCGGACGGCCTCCTCCACCGTCCGCGCGGTGCCGGCCGCGGGGAACGAAAGCCCGTAGGCCCGCAGGAGGTCGCGGGCCTGATATTCGGGAAGCACGCTGAGCCCCGCCGCGCGGGCCGCGCGGATCGTCCGGCGGGCGCGCGCCCGATCGACGCGGAAGTGCCGCACGCGGGTGCGGGGCCGCGCCCGCCAGCGCCGGTACGTCACCAGGCCCGCCAGGGCCTCGACGGCCTCCTCGGGGAAGGTGAACGTGGGGATCCCCGCCTCCTCGAGCATGCCGACCGAGCTCGAGATGTCGGTGAGGCCGAAGAGGCAGGCGACGACCGGCTTCTTCGAACGCTCCCGCCCGGCCGCGATCGCGCGGACGACCGCCTCCGAGGTGAGCGTCCCGGTGGGCGTCGCGATCACCAGGGCCGCGTCGTACTCGGACGACCCCAGGAGCGACTCGAGCGAGCGCCGGTAGCGGGCGCCGTTCGCGTCGGCCGTCATGTCGACGGGATTGGCGACGGAGGCGGCCGGCGGCAGGAGCCGGCGCAGGCGGCCCGCGAGGCCGGTCGACGGGAGGGGGAGCTCGATCGCGCGCCGCGAGCAGGCGTCGGCCGCGACGATCCCCGGCCCCCCGGAGTTCGTGAGGATCGTCAGGCGCTCGCCCCGGAGCTCCGGGCTCGTGCCGAAGACGCGGGCCATGCGGAACAGCTCCCCGATCGACTCCGCGCGGATGACGCCGGACTGCTCGAAGACGGCGTCGAACAAGCGGTCCTGCGACGACTGGGCGAGCGAGCCCGTGTGGCTGCGCACGGCGCGCTCTCCCGCCGCGGAGCGGCCGCTCTTGATCACGAGGACCGGCTTGCGCCGCGTCACGTCGCGCGCCGCCGTGAGGAACCGACGCCCGTCGGCGAGGCTCTCCACGTACACGAGGATGACCTTGGTCGCCGGGTCGTCCGCGAGGGCTCCGATGAGGTCGTTCTCGTCGACCCCGGCGCGGTTGCCCATGCTGACGAACCGGCTGAACCCGATCCGCTCGGCGATCCCGTACTGGAGGATCCCCGCGCACAGCGCGCCGCTCTGGCTGATGAAGGCGATGTTGCCGCGCGGGGGGAGCTCCTCGGAGAACGTCGCGTTGAGGCCGATCGTGGGGTCGGTGTTGATGACGCCGAAGCAGTTCGGGCCGACGACCGACATCCGCGTCCGCGCCGCCTCCTGGACGATCCGGGCCTCGAGCGCGGCGCCGTCCGCCCCGACCTCGCGGAACCCGGAGGAGATGATCACGACGCCTTTCGTGCCGATGCGGCCGAGATCGCGGACGACGTCGGGAACGCCCGCCGCGGGGACGATGACGACGCCGAGGTCCGGGGCCTCGGGAAGGGCGTCGACGTTCGCGTAGCAGCGGACCCCCGAGACGCTCTTCCAGGACGGGTTCACCGGATACACCACGCCGCGGTAGCGGCTGGTGAGGAGGTTCTGGAAGAGGCTGTGGCCGACGGTCCCCTCGCGGTTCGACGCCCCGACGACCGCGATCGATTGCGGCCGAAAGATCTCGTCCAGGCTCCCCTGCCGTCCGGTCGTCATCGTGGAGACCTCGCCGGGCGTGCGAGGTGCCCCCCGTTATATAGCGCCGGGCTCGTCTTCAATTCACACATGGCTCCCGAGGCGGCGGACCCGCACGCGCATCCCCCTTCGAGCCCCCCCGGGGGGCCGGCGCCCCGGGGCGCCCCGCGGGGCCCGCTCCAGAAGATGGACAAGGGGCGCATCCGCCGCATCGTGGGGGTCGGCAACGGCAAAGGGGGCGGCGGGAAGTGGAGCAACGCCGTTCTCCTCGCGAGCGAGATGCAACGACGCGGCTTCCGCGTCGGGATCCTCGACGCGGACGTCACGGGGCCCTCCGTCCCCAAGTTGCTCGGCTCCTCGGGCCCGCTGCGCGATCAGGGGGAGGGGATCGAGCCGGCGCACAGCTCGGGCGGGATGCTTCTGATCAGCTCGCAGTTCCTCGTCGAGGACGACCAGACCCCGGTGATCTGGCGCGGGCCGCTCGTCACCCGCCTCATCCAGCAGTTCTTTGGAGGGGTGAACTGGGGGGCGCTCGACTACCTCTTCATCGACATGCCGCCCGGCACGAGCGACATCCCCCTCACGGTCTTCCAGACGATCCCGATCGATGGGATGGTCTTCGTCTTCACTCCGCAGGAGCTCGCCGGGATGATCGTCCGCAAGGCGATGAACATGGCGCGGGACGTCCACGTGCCGCTGCTCGGCGTCGTCGAGAACATGACGGTCGTGACGTGCCCGCATTGCCACACGGAGTTCGAGCCGTTCGGCCCGAGCCGGGTCGACGCGGTCGCGACGGAGTACGGGGTCCCGGTCCTCGCGAAGCTCCCCCTCGATCCGGCGGTCAGCGAGCGCGGGGACGCGGGGAAGCTCGACGTCTGGGAGAGCGCGCCGATCCGCCAGCTCGCGACCTCCCTGGACGCGGCGCTCGTGGCCGTCGAGAAGAGCCGCGGCGCGACCCTCTGAACGGTCCCGCCTACGGCGCGGCGCCCGGCACCAGGTGGTGCATCGCCCGCGCTCGGATCGGCAGCCGGACCAGTTGGGCCCCCGCGAGCACCGCCCAGAGGAGGATCGGGTAGACGACGAGCCGCTCCACGAACCCGGGGTACTGCGACGCGCCGAACGACGTGAACAGGAAGACCGCGAGCGAGACCAGCGTCACGAGCCCGAGGACGATCGACGGCGCGCGGAGCCATCCCCAATGGCTCGGCTCGCTCATGGCGGCGCCGATCGCGAGGAGGCCGAGGCCGCCCGGGAGGAAGA
>JAJZMW010000156.1 GCA_021848165.1 Thermoplasmata archaeon | reverse complement strand
CGGACCGCGCGGACGTCGAAATTGTCCGCCGACCATCCCCCGTCGGTCGCGGTGAGCGTGTTCGCGCATCCGGCGGATTCCGCCTCGGGGCTCGCCCGATCCGCGGCCCGGAGCGCTTCGTCCTTCCACGGATGCGTGACGTTCATGCCGGCAAAGCCGTCCCGGGCCAGCGCCGGCAGCACGGCCCGGAACTCTTCCGCGGAGGCGATGTCGAGCGCGACATAGATCCCGGGGAGGTCGGCCCCGAGATACCAGAGATCGTGCAGGCGCGGCGAGATCGAATGGGCGACCGGATGGCCGAGCAGGGCGAACGCGCGGCCCCGATCTTCGGCCGCGAAGAACCGCCGCGCCACGTCCAGCGGAGGCTGCGTCGCTTCGACCGACCTCGCCGCCCCGGTCCCCGGCTCCGCGGAGGCGAGCGCGCGGGCGACGTAGACCGCGGCGGCGGCCGTCGGCGACGGACGGACGCGGAGGATCGGGCCCGAGGGCCCGGTCGTGAGGACGATCCGTCGATCGCCCTCGAGCCGCTGGAGTGCCGGGCGCACCTCGCGGTAGAGTCGCTCGACCGACGACGAGAGCACGACCTTGACGAAGCCGTCGAGCGGGGGTTCGGTGCGGATCGCCTCTTCGAACCTCGCGAGGGACGCGCCCGGCTCCAGATGCACGGAGAGGATGCGACCGCGCCGGGGGTCCCGCTCGCGGATCGTTTCCCGATCGGCGGCGAGCTCGAGATCGACAAAGCGGAACGGGAGGTCGTGAAGGCGGTCGACGATCGAACGGCGCTCCTCTCCGGCGTTCAACCCTTCGCCTCCTTCGGCCCGGGAGCGGTACGTCGCGATGAGGGGGAGCGCCCCGGGCGCTCGCGCCCAGCGATCGAGATGACGCATCTCCTCCGCATCCAGCCGGTCGACCCGTACCTCCGCGAGGTCGGCGCCGTCCTGCGCGCTCTGCGCGCATTGGGCCGCCAGCTCCGCGACGGTCCGGCCCGGGAGCGACACGATGAACCGGGGCCGGGCGCGATTCATCGCTCCTCGATCGTTTCGTCGACCGCGATCCCCAGATGGCGGCCCTGCGGCAGGACCGCCACCGGGACATCCGCCCCGACCCGCAGTTCGGTCGTCGGGATCGCGCCCGCGGCGGTGGTCAGACGGACGGTCTCGGCCTCCTGCAGAAAGACGGTGTACCGGCGACCCTCCCGTTCGATCTCCACGAGGGTGAGCGGACGCCGCTCGATCTTGATCCGTCCGATCCGCACCGAGCGGGCGCCTCCCTGGGGACGAGCGACCAGGACCGCCTCGCCGGCTTCGAGCTCGGAGAGGTAGCGGGTCTCCCCGTTCGGCAGCAAGGTGTAGAGGTGCGCCGAGCCCGCGTTCACGCGGAACGGCCGTGGTCGCGTGTAGCGAGAACCGCGCGCCTCGCTCGCGACATGGACGAGGATCGCCGCCTGGCTCCCGAGCAACATCCCTTCCTCCGCCGCCAGCATCGAAGTCGTGTCGACCAGGACGCGGTCCCCGAGACCGGCGCTGACGACCCGCCGGATCGTCGCGTGGTCCCAGACCAGCGAGGTCGGCGCCCGCTCCAGCACCGCTTCGAGGTCATCGAGCCGCTCCGGCTCGTCGATCTCGACCAGCACACGGTCGGCGCCGTGCTCGAGCGCCCCGAGGGACCCCGGGACCTCGGTCGGACGGTCGGTGACCACCCACAGGGTCCCGGGCCGGGTGCGCGCGGCGACGAGCGTCTCGAGCGGGATGACCCTCTCCTCTCTCCAGCGGACCGCGACCGCTCGCCCGGCCCGCAGGCGCGCGAGGACGGGGTCGAGGTCGTGCGGGTCGCGGATCTCCACGACCGGGACCGGCTCCGCGCCGGACGGGTCGCGGTACCCTGCCCCCTCCCGGACCAGAGTCGACCCGTCCGGACTCGGTAGACCTGCGATGTGGGCGAACCCCCGGCGCTTCGCCCGCTCGCGGATCTCCTCCGTCCGGTCGGAAGGGCCGAGCGGGACGATGACGATCCGCGGGTCGATCATCGGCCGAGCCTCACCGCGCTCCGTGCAGCATGCCCGCGACCTCGCGCGCGAACCGGTCGACCGGTCGCCGTTGGAAAAGATTGCGGCCGATGCAGATCCCGGCCGCCCCGACCTCCACCGTTTCGCGAACGAGGCGAAGGAACTCCGCGTCGTCGTCGAGCCGGGCCCCGCCCCCGAGGAGGAGGGGTACCGGCGTGGTCCGGACGAGCCTGCGGTATTCCTCGGCCGACCCCGGATACCCGGTCTTGACGATGTCGGCGCCGGTGTCCGCCGCGGCCCGGCACGCGTGGCGGATCTCGTCGGCCGTTCCGCCGCCGGGCTTCTTCACGTAGGTCATGCACATCAACGGAAGTCCGACGGCGCGGCACTGGTCGACGGCGCTGCCGAGCGAGCGGAGCATCTCCGACTCCTCGGGTACCCCGAAGTTCACCTGGATCGAGAGGAGGTCCGCCCCGAGCGCAATCGCCTCCTCCGCGGTCCCGACGAGCACCTTCAGGTTCGAGTTCGGAGCGAGCGAGGTCGAGGCGGAGACGTGGACCCCGAGGAGGGTCGACGGCGCGAGCACCGGGACCAATGGGCCGACCGCGCCTTTGGGGACGACGAGGAGATCGACCCCGCCCGCTTGGAGGTCCCGGGCGAGGGCGGGCATGTCCTCGAGCCCGTCGATCGGTCCCATCGAGACCGAATGGTCGAGCGGCACCGAGAACAGGCGTCGGTCGGTCGACGGAAAGATGCGCCTCAGTCGGATCGATTTTCCATACATGGTTGTTCCACTCCTTTGAATCGGAGGGAAGCGGCCGGTCGGCGGACCCGCCCCGAGATCGGGTTGCGAGGGGTCGCGCCGTCCGGGCGCTCCCCGTTCACCAGGGCCAGATCACGGTCGCCCGCGACGGGCTCGAGCTCGCAACGCCCTGGAACCCCGCGGCGACCATCGGACTCCCGACGTGCTCCCGATATTAATCCTTGCGCGGTCGGGTCCCCGCAGAGACGCGGGGGACCTCCGCGAGGTCGAGGTCGGCTTCGGGGCCGGCGATCCTTTCTCGAGGCCACGCACAGTCTTTTTATAGTAGTGCTCGCTAACTAATGACGGCGCGGGCCGACCCCCGAGGGGAGGCCGGCGAGGCAAAAAAAATGGCGAAAATCATTGGGATCGACCTGGGTACGAGCAACTCCGCGGCCGCCGTCCTCGAAGGAGGCCGGCCGGCGATCATCCCGAGCGCCGAAGGAACGACCGTCGGAGGCGGGAAGGCG
>JAJZMW010000055.1 GCA_021848165.1 Thermoplasmata archaeon | reverse complement strand
TTTGGCCTTCGACTTCCCGCTCGCGCAGTACTTTTCGTCGTTAATGCTCAATCTGATTGTGTCGACGAAGAAGTCTGAAAAGCTCTGGTCTGTAAAATTCAAAACGTAGCCTGACTCCATACTGAAGAATCTCTCGAAATCTCGCTGTTCAGTCGGTGTCAGGGAGCTCATCACCCCGTGTTCGGGTCCGGCTCCTTATGTCGGTTGTGAAAGAAACCGCGAATCGGTACTACCCCTGAAGGCAGGTGGGCCCAGTCGGATTTGAACCGACGACCTCCCGGTTATCAGCCGGGTGCTCCAGCCAAACTAAGCTATGGGCCCCACGCCGACCGAACCTATCGCGCCTTTAGGGATTTCGGCGAATTGGACCGACGCTCCGGAGCCGTCGGCACGTTATCGTCGTGTGCCGCGCCCGGAGCGGCCCGCGGCTCACCCGCCGGGCCGCGGCGGCTCCGCGGAGCGGCCTCGTGCGGGGGGTGCGCCCGTCGTGCGGGCACGCGTCCGGCTCGCCTCCGGCCCGCTAGATGCGCGCGTTCGTCGGGCGGGAGCGGGCGAGCTGGATCACCCCAGCAGCGCGCGAGATCTTCACCTCGAAGCCCGGAGTGTGAGAGCAGGCTCTCCGCGGCTCGGGGGTGGCGCTGATCGTCGAGGAGCGCGTCGCGGCCGGCGCCGCGCAAGCGGATGTTTCACCAGTCCTTCGTCACGGGACCGAGACGTATTGGGCCGCAAGGTGGTCGAGGGCGGACGTTCGGAGGAGTCGGGATTCCCTTGAGCCTCGGTCCTCGCTCGGCGGGCCCGAAGCGTTGGACCGCGTGCGGCGCGTCGATCGGACGGCGGGGGAGGCGGCGCAGGTCGTCCATCGAGCGGTCGTACCCGCGGGCGAATGTCGCAGGCACCGCCGACTGCCTCGTACGGCGCCGGGGGATCAGAGCGATTCGGGCACGTCGACGGCCGCTTCGGTCTCGGGATACGTCGACCTCCCGCGATCTCGCCAGAGGATCAACCCCATCGCCGCGGCGACGAGGCCCGCCGAGACGAGGAAGACGATGTGCACCCCGTTGAGGAAGTCAGCGGCTGCGACCGGGACGTTCGTCGCCTTGCCCAGGAGGATCGCCTCGAGCGTCTGGAACGACATTGAGCGAGAGAGGATGGCCAGCGTCACGCCGAGGCTGATCGTGCTCCCCGTGTTGAGCAGGGTCGTCCCGACGCCGCTTGCGATCCCGCGCCGCTCGGGGGGCACGGCGCCCATCATCGCGGCGCGATTGGGCGACGCGAACAGTCCCATGCCCGCTCCGAGGAGGACGAACGGACCGAGGAGCAGGAGGAACGGGGCTCCCGACGGGATCGTCACGAGCCAGAGGAAGCCGACGAGCGTGAGCGCGAGCCCGGAGAGCACGAACCATCGCTTGCCGTACCGATCCGAGAACCACCCGCTGAGCGGTCCGGCCACGGCGAGGGAGGCAGAAACGGGGATCAGGATCAGTCCGGCCGAGAGCGGGCTCAGGAAATCCGGGGGCCCTTGGAGATAAAAGACCATCACGAAGGTGAACGCCCCTCGGGCGAGGGCGTTGAGGAACGACGCGAACGCGGTGTCGGAAAACCGCGTGCTGCGGAACAGGGAGAGATCGAGCATCGGGAACCGCACCTTCCGCTCCACCGCGACGAATGCGACGAGCGTTCCGATCCCGAGGAGCAGGACCGACACCCAGAGAAGGGGGGGCCACTCGCCCAGGGAGCCGAACGTCAACGCGAGGAGCGCGAGCGTCAACCCCCCGGCGAAGAGCGCGTTCCCACCCCAGTCGATCGGCTCCTGGTCCTGGGGTCGCGCGAGCTCCCGCAGGTCGCGATGGGCCCGGTACGTCGCCACGGCCCCGATCGGCACGTTCACAAAGAAGATCCACTGCCAGCCGATCGTGCTCGTGATGATGCCTCCGAGGACCAGCCCCAGCACGGCCCCGACGACGATCGACACCTGGTTCGTCCCGAGGGCGCGACCGCGTTCGTTGGGCGGGAAGGCGTCGGTGATGATGGCGGCCGAGTTCGAGAAGAGGAAGCCGGCCCCGATCGCCTGGACCATGCGGAACGCGACGAGCTCGCCCCCCGTTTGGCTGAGACCGCACAGGAGCGAGCCGACCGTGAAGACCGCGAAGCCGATCACGTAGAGCCGGACCCGGCCGAACATGTCGGAAAGCCGACCGAAGTTGAGGAGGACCACCGCGGTGACGAGGGAATAGCCGAGGAGGATCCACAAGAGGATCGAGGGCGAGGCCCCCGGCAACTGCGCGCCGATCGTCGGGAGCGCGATGAGCACGATGTTCGTATCGAGCGCCGCCATCAGCGTGGCGATGGTGGTGTTCGACAGGACGAGCCACTTGTACTGCACGACGGTCAGGCCCCCTCAGGCTCCGGAGGGCGGGACCGGTCCACGGGCGCTTCGCCGCTCCTCGGTCAGATCCCGGTCGTGGGCGGGTTCGGCTCAAATTTCGCGATATCTCCGCTGAGCTCGTCGACGTAGCGCCGGAACATCGCCAGGACGTGGCGGGAGGTGATGATCCCAACGATATGATCCCCGTGCGTGACGACGATCCGCCGGATGTGACGCGCGGCCATCGTCGCCGCGACCTCGTCCATCGGGGTCTCCCGTCCGCAGGTGATGACCGGCGTCGAAGCGATCTCCCCGACGGGGACGTTGGCCGGCTCCCGGCCGACGGCCAGGACCTTTGCGAGGATGTCGTGCTCGGTAACGATCCCGCCCACCGGGGCATCGCCGCCGGCGATGACCGCGCAACCGGAGCCGTGGTCGACCATGAGGCGCGCGCATTCGAGGACGTTCAGATCCGCCGCGACCGTGAGGATCGTCGGGTCCATGATGTCCTTCGCCCGGAGCCCCATCGAAGGCCCACGGCCGCCCGGCGATATATCGCCGACGGCCCCTCGACCGCGTCCTTCGCCTCTAAGTGCCCCCCGGGGATGGGTCCGGCGGGCGTCGTCCCCGGGGGAAAGTGAGCGAGCCGATCCGCGTGGAGAGCCTGTCCCGGAGCTACGGCGGTCCTCGCCCGGCCGTCTGCGACCTCTCCTTTGAGGTCCGTCGAGGGGAGATCTTCACCCTTCTCGGTCCGAACGGGGCCGGGAAGACCACCACGATCCGGCTCCTTTCGGGGCTGATCGCCCCGTCGTCCGGGGCGGTCTGGGTCGCGGGGCTCTCCACGACCGACCCGTCGCACCTCGAGGAGATCCACCAGCGGCTCGGCCTCCTTCCCGAGGTCCCCGGCCTCTACGAGGGACTC
>JAJZMW010000102.1 GCA_021848165.1 Thermoplasmata archaeon | reverse complement strand
TCGTCGACCCCGCGATGCGGCGGGAGATCGCCGCGGCTCACGCGGGAGCGATCGCGATGCACATGCGGGGGACCCCCGCGACGATGAACGAGCGGACCGACTACGTCGATCTGCGCGAGGAGGTCTTCGAAGCGCTCGCCGCGCAGACCGACCTCGCCCGGGCCGACGGCATCGACGCCGATCGGCTCGTCGTCGATCCCGGCCTCGGATTCGCGAAGACCCCCGAGCAGAGCCTCGAGCTCCTCGCGCACGCGGGCGAGCTGAGGAGCCTCGGCTATCCCGTGGCGATCGGCGCCTCGCGGAAGTCGATGCTCGGGTGGGCGATCGGCGGCGGAGGGATCGAGGCGCGGGCGGAGGCGGGGATCGCCGCGGCGGTCGTCGCCGCGCTCCAGGGCGTCGAGCTCATCCGCGTTCACGAGGTCGGGCCGACGGTCCGGGCGCTCGCGCTCGTCGCGCGGCTCCGCACGAGCGAGCCCTCGGGCGGGGATCTGCTGGGCGCGGGGGAAGCAACGGACTAGGCCGGCGCGTCGTCGTCCGGGAGCGGCTCGCCCGGCTTCGGGGTGTCGATCTCGATGATGAACGAGCCGACGTAGCCGCAGCTCTGGCAGCGGTAGACCTGACCCGTGATGTACGCCGCCTCGAAGACGATGTTGGCCGAGCGGCACTGCGGGCAGAGGAGCGTCGTTTGCCGCGGGTTCGACTGGCGCTTATGCCGCATCGTCCTCCGTGGCGTCCGGGGGGAGCTCCGGCGCGTCGGCCGTCGCGGTCGCCTCCGAGGTCCCAGGACCGGGGTCGTCGTCGTCCGGCTCCTTCGGGGTCGACCCGCTCTCCTCGGGCCCGGGCTCGGCGCTCGTCGCAAGGACGATGGCGTCGCGGACCGCGTCGCCTTCGTCGAGCCGGATGACGCGCACGCCCATCGTGCTCCGTCCTTGCGAGCGGATCCCCCGGACCGGGGCGCGGATCGTGATGCCGCCCTGCGTCGTCACCAGGACCTCGGACTCCTCGGTCGTGGGAAGGACGGCGACCACCGAGCCGTTGCGCCCGCCGGTGGCGATCGTGCGGACCCCCTTCGCGCCGCGGGCGGTCTTGCGGTACTCGGCGACGGGGGTGCGCTTGCCGTACCCCTGGCTGGTCAGGGAGAGCAGGAACGGGTAGGCGGGGCTCACCGGGGCCATCGCGACGACCCGGTCGTCCTTCTCGCCGGAGAGGCGGACGCCGATGACGCCGTACGTGGCCCGGCCCATCGGGCGCACATCGCGCAGCGGGAAGCGTACGAGCTGGCCGGCGTGGGTCGCGAGGATGACCTCGACCGCCGGGTCGTCGATGAGGGCGACGTCGACCAGCTCGTCCTGCTCCTCGAGGAGGATCGCCTGGATGCCGCTCGTGCGGATGTTCTGGAACTCCGAGAGCTCGGTGCGCTTGACGATCCCCCGGCGCGTCGCGAAGACGAGCGAGCCGGCGGCGGTCATGTCCCGGACCGGCAAGAGCGTCTGGACCCGCTCGCCGTCCTTGAGCCGGGGGAGGAGGTTGATGACCGCCTTCCCCTTCGAGTGGCGGCTCCCCTCGGGGACCTCGTAGGCTTTGAGGCGGTAGACGCGGCCCAGGTTCGTGAAGAAGAGGATGTCGTCGTGCGTCCGCGTGACGAACGTGCGGATGACGTAGTCCTCCTCCTTCGTCTCCATCTGGACGAGCCCCCGGCCGCCGCGGCGCTGGCGCCGGTACTGGTCGAGCGGGAGGCGCTTGACGTACCCGTCGCGCGTGACGAGAACGACGACCTCGGCGTCCGGGATCAGGTCCTCGAGCGTGCGGGCGGTGAACGCGGGGACGATCCGGGTGCGGCGGGGATCCCCGAACTTCTGCTTGAGCTCGGTGAGCTCGGTCCGGATGAGCCCGTCCAGTTCGGCGGGGGAGCCGAGGATCTTCTTCAGGCGCAGGACCAGTGCCTCCTTCTCCGCCCGCTCCCGCAGGACCGCCTCGCGCTCGAGCGCGGTGAGGCGGGCGAGGCGCATGTCGAGGATCGCCTTCGCCTGCTCGCTCGAGAGGAGGAACTTCCCCATCAGCGACGCCTCGGCGGCCGGGACGTCCCGGCTGCGCCGGATGATCCGGATCACCTCGTCGATGTGGTCGATCGCGGTGAGGAACCCCTCGAGGAGATGGAGGCGCTCCTCCGCCTTCCGCAGCTCGAAGGTCGTGCGGCGCGTGAGGACCTGGCGCCGCTGCGTGAGGTGGAGGAGCAGGAGGTCCCGGAGCGGGAGCGTGACCGGCTTTCCGTCGACGATGCACAGATTGATCACGCCGAAGCTCGTCTCGAGCGGCGTGTGCTCGTAGATCC
The DNA here is from genome assembly GCA_021848165.1 of Thermoplasmata archaeon. Classification (GTDB taxonomy): domain Archaea; phylum Thermoplasmatota; class Thermoplasmata; order Lutacidiplasmatales; family UBA184; genus Lutacidiplasma. The sequence continues at coordinate 976 of JAJZMW010000102.1, read as the reverse complement.
GGTTGAGCACGATCTCCGGCGGCACGTCGCGGCGCAGCTCGAGGACGACGCTCATCCCCCGCTGGTCCGACTCGTCCCGGAGGTCGGTGACGCCGTCCAGGCGCTTGTTCTTGACGAGGTCGGCGATGAGGACGAGGAGCGACGACTTGTTGACCTCGTAGGGGATCTCCGTGATCACGATCTCCCCGCGCCCGTCGCGCTCCCGCGGCGCGGCGGTGCCGCGCAGGTGGATCATCCCGCGCCCGGTCTCGTAGGCGGCTCGGATCCCCTCGAGCGCCACGGCGCCGCCGGTCGGGAAGTCCGGCCCCGGCAGGACCTTGAGGATCTCGTCCAGGCCCGCGTGCGGCTGGCGGAGGAGGAGGAGGAGGGCGTCGACGACCTCGCCGAGATTGTGGGGCGGCATGTTCGTCGCCATGCCGACGGCGATCCCCGCGGAACCGTTGACGAGCAGGTTCGGGACCTTCGCGGGCAAGAAGAGCGGCTCCTTGAGGGTCCCGTCGAAATTGTCCTGCCAGTCGACCGTCTCGCTCTCGATGTCCTGGAGGAGCTCCTCCGCGAGCGGGCTCAGGCGCGCCTCGGTGTACCGCATCGCGGCCGGCGAGTCGCCGTCGATCGACCCGAAGTTCCCTTGGCCCTCGACCAGCGGGTAGCGGAGGCTGAACGGCTGGGCCATCCGGACGAGCGCGTCGTAGACGGAGAGGTCCCCGTGGGGATGGTACTTCCCGAGCACCTCGCCGACGGTCCGCGCGCTCTTGCGGTAGGCCCGGTCGTGCGTCGCGCCGGACTCCCACATCGACCAGAGGATCCGTCGCTGGACCGGCTTGAGCCCGTCCCGGCCGAGCGGGAGCGCGCGGCCGATGATCACGCTCATCGCGTAATCGATGTAGGAGCGGTGCATCTCCCGCTCGAGCGGGTGATCGTGGATCCGATCCTCGCCCGCGACGTCGAGCGGGGCCGACGGCTCGGCGCTAATGCG
>JAJZMW010000042.1 GCA_021848165.1 Thermoplasmata archaeon | reverse complement strand
CCCCCGGCGAAGCCGGCGACGACCGCGAGCGCCGCCACCAGGATGAGGAGCGAGGTCCGGAGCACCGGGCGCATGAATGTGGCAAAACGCCACAATCATTTGAACGTTCGTACGGGCGATCCGCGGCTCAGAACGGCGGCGACGGGCGGGGAAGGGAGGCGAGCGGCCCGCCCGAGGCGAGGGCGGCGGCGACCGCCTCGATCTCCTTCGCGGGGCTCCGGTCCTCCGTCCAGGGCGCGACGATCGTGCGCAGGGCGGCGAGCGCGGCCTCGGAGCCGCGGCCGCCCCGGGTGGGGTGGCGCAGCTCGAGCGCCTGCCCGGCGACGATCCACTCGATCGCCACGACGCGACGGGCGTTCGCGAGGAGCCGGTGGAGCTTGGCGCCGGCCCAGGCGCCCATGCTGACGAAGTCCTCCTGATCGGCGGAGGTCGGCAGGCTCGCACCGGTCGCCGGATGGACGAGCGTCCCGTTCTCGTTGATGAGGGCGGCGGCGACGGTCTGGGGGATCATGAACCCGGAGGAGACGCCGGGCCGGGGCGCGAGGAACGCCGGCAGGCCCCGATTGAGGTCGGGATGGAGCAGCCGCGACGTCCGCCGCTCGCTGAACGCCGCGAGCGTGTGCACCGCCAGCGCGAGCGAGTCCATCGCCCAGGCGAGGGATTGGCCGTGGAAGTTGCCTCCGCTCGCGAACGTCCCGTCGTCCAGGAGGATCGGATTGTCGGTGACGGCGTTCAGCTCTCCCTCCACGATCCGATCGCTCGCGCGCAGCGCGTGGCGGAGCGGGGCGAGGACCTGGGGGATGCATCGCAGGGTGTAGGGGTCCTGTCCCGACCACTCGCGCCGCGGGACCGCGAGCGCGCTGTCGCGCAGGAGCTCGCGGAGATCGGCGGCGACCGCGCGCTCGTCGGGGGCGTTCCGCAACGCTCCGAGGCGGTCGTCGAGCGACTCGGGGGACCCGCGGAGGGCGTCGAAGCTCATCGCGGCGGCGACCTCCCCGGCGTGGAGGAGCCGGCGCGCGTCCTCGATCCCCAGGGCGAGATACGCCGTCATCAGCGCGGTCCCGTTGACGAGGGAGATCCCCTCCTTCGCGGCGAGCGCGATCGGGCTCCACCCCGCCCGCGCGAGGACCTCCGCCGCGGGCTCCGCGCGTCCGTCCGACGCGAGGAACGCGCCGGTCCCCGTGAGGGTCTGGGCGAGGTGAGCGAGGGGGGCGAGGTCGCCGGAGGCCCCGACGGACCCGGACTCGGGGATCCACGGGACGAGCCCGGCGTTCAGCGTGTCGAGGAGGCGCTCGACGATCGCCGGGCGAACGCCCGAATGTCCGTGCGCGAGCGAGTTCGCGCGCAGGAGGGTCATCGCCCGGACGACGTCGGGCGGGAGCGGCGGCCCGAGGCCGCTGGCGTGGCTCTCCACGAGGGAGCGCTGCAGCTCCGCGGCGCGCGCGGGGTCGATCCGCGTGGTCGAGAGCGCGCCGAACCCGGTGGTCACCCCGTAGACGGCGCGCCCTTCGGCGATGGCGCGCTCGACCGACGCCCGGCCGTCCCGCAGCGCTGGGAGCGCGGACGGGGCGAGGCGGACGGGGCGGCCCCGGCGGGCGACCGCGACGAGCGCGTCGAGCGAGAGCGACCTCCCGTCGATCGCCAGCGGGGGCTCGGCCATCCCGGTCCTCGAGGCGCCCGGTCGGTCCGAGCTCGGGATCGTCGCCTTACGCGGGGACGACGAGCTCGCCGCCCGGCTTCTGATGCGACGGGGTGCGCCGGGTCGGGACGTTCTTCGTCTTCCAGAAGATCTCGGCGAACTCCTGGATCTGCTTGAGCAGTTCCTCCGCGTCCGCGAGGTTCGTTCCCTGGCGGGCCTTCGATCCCTGCTTGAAGATCTTGAAGACGAGGTCGGGGAGCTGGGGGAACTGCTTCACGTGGTCGGCGGTGATGTAGTCGCCGAAGATCACGCGGATCTCGTGCTTCGCCTTCTCCGCGTGCTGCTCCTTGACGGCGGTGTACCGGGCGAGCTTCGCGTGGTAGGCCTGGTGCTCCTCGGGCTTCGCGGAGGGGCCGGGCGGCGTCGCCTCGGCGATCAACTGGTCCATCCGCATCACGGTCAGGGCCGCGATCTGGGCCTCGTGCGGGTCATAAATCCCGCAGGGGATGTCGCAATGCGCGTAGACGGTCTCGGGGCGTCCCGCGGCGGCGCGCGCCGCGTTGGTCAGGCGATCCAACCAGGAGATGGCGGACATGGCGGCAGCACCCCATCGGGAGCCATAAGGTCGATGCCCGCGCGACCGCTCGGTCGGCGTTGGCGCAGCCTCGTCTACGTCGTCGCCGACGAGAGCCTGCGACCGCACCTCGCGCCCGGGGACCGGATCCTCGTCGATCCCCGCGCCTACGACCGGGAGCTGCCCGAAGTGGGGGATGTGGTGGTCGTGCGCGACCCCGAGCTCTCCGACCGTCGGTTGGTCAAGCGGGTCGATCGGGTCACGTCGACCGGACCCGCGCGAGAGGACGTGACGCTCACGATCCTCGGCGCTCCGGGGACGGAGAGCCGGGACAGCCGACGCTTCGGCCCGGTGCCGCTCGGCTCGGTGATCGGCAAGGCGTGGTACCGCGACCGACCGCGCGAGCGCGCCGGGCCGATCGAGCGGATCCCCTGAGGGGAAGTTCTCCGAGAAAAGGGAAGGCATCGGCGGGGCCTCTCCGGGTCTCTTGGACGGTGCCACCCAGAGACGTCTTCGCCGATGCCCGAGGCCATTCTACACAATTCGTGGACCTCCTATATAGTTAACTCCGCGGGGGGAGGCTGCCTCCGGGCGGCCGCGACCGGCCGCGTGCGGCCTCCGACGATGGCGGTCGCGGGGGGGGCGAGCGGAGTACGGGCTCGCCGCTCTCTCCGCGGCGCTTCGGTCATCGCGAGGGCGAACTCCGGCGGGAAGGGATGCGGCGAAGCGCTGGGTTCGGTCGGACCTTCCGCGCCGGTCCTCTCGGAACGGGTGCGGGGTCCGAGGGTCCCAGGATCCCGAGCCGTCGGGCGATCGTCACCGTCGCCGCCGGCAAGGGGAGCCGCGTCATCTCGCTCGCATCGACCCACCGCAACGCGCGTCGTTCCGCGGTGGGCCGCGCGCGGAGGATGGCTCCTTCGAAGACGTGGAGCTCCACGGAGAAATGGCTGTAGGAGTGATGGACCACCCCGCGCGCGACCAGAGGCGGGACGGGGAGCCCGGTCTCTTCCCGCCACTCGCGCTTCGCGGCGGCCGCGGGGCTCTCCCCCGGATGGATCTTTCCCCCCGGGAATTCGTACATCCCGCCGAGGAGTCCGGTCGGCGGCCGACGATGGAGGAGCCAGCGGCGCCCG
>JAJZMW010000019.1 GCA_021848165.1 Thermoplasmata archaeon | reverse complement strand
GAGGGAGCGCGAGCGGTCCGCTGGAAGCGGAGCGCGTCGGCGACGCCGTCCGGATCGCGCTCCCGAGAGAGGACCCGATCCCCGCCGAACTTCCCTTGGCGGTCGGGGGAGCGCTCGGAGCGCCGGCCGACGTCGTCGCCGCTCGCGGGCCGGTCTCGGGAAAGCTGCTGATCGAACTCCCGACGCCCGAGGCGGTCGCCGATCTCCGGCCCGACTTCGGCGCCCTGCGCCGCGCGGTGCCGGAGGGCACCCTCTCCGGGATCGTCGTCACGGCTCGCGGTCGCGACGGCATCGACTTCGTCTCCCGGTTCTTCGCCCCCTGGAGCGGGATCCCGGAAGACCCCGTCACCGGCTCCGCGCATGCGCTCCTCGGCCCCTACTGGTCGCCGCGCCTCGGGCGTTCCCGTTTTCGGGCCCGCCAGCTCTCGCTCCGGGGCGGAGAGCTCACGGTCGACGTCGAGGAGCGCTCGGTCCGGCTCACGGGGCGCGCCCGGGTCGTCGCCCGGGGCACGATCGACCCGCGGGCGCTCGCCTGAACCCGCCTCCCGAGGGACGGCAAGCTTTTGCGCGGTGCCCGGCATGGGTAGGGGGTATGGAGGGGTACGAGACGCTGCTCGCCCGGGCCCGGACGCAGTTGCCCGAGGTCCGCACCGGCGGGGACCGGTTCCAGGTACCGGACCCGGACGTGATGACCGACGGGCGCAACACGGTGATCCGCAACCTCGCCCCGATCAGCGAGGTCCTGCGCCGCGAGCCGGCGCACCTCATCGGCTTCCTCGCGAAGGAGTTCGGGTGCCCCGGCGTCCTCGAGCTGCCGCGCGGGGTCCTCAAGTCCCGGATCAGCCCGGAGGCGATCGCGCAGCGGATCCGCGAGTACACCGAGAAGTACGTGATCTGCTCGGAGTGCAAGCGCCCCGACACGCACCTCCAGAAGGAAGGCCGGCGGCTGATCCTCGTCTGCGAAGCGTGCGGCGCGCAACGCCCGGTGACGGTCCGGCGGGTCGTGACCCCCGAGAAGCCGAAGGCGCCGGTCGTGGTCGGGGAGGTCTACCGCCTCGTGATCGAAGATGTCGGCCGCCGCGGCGACGGCGTCGCCAAGAAGGAAGGGTTCGTCATCTTCGTGACCGGGGCGACGCAGCGCGGATCGACCGTGAACGCGAAGATCACGAAGGTGCTCGGCAACAACGCGTACGCCATCGTCCAGCCGTAAGCCCCCGATGCGCGCCACCCGTTGGCTCGGACTCCTCGGGCTCTACGTCGGCGCGCAGGGGCTCGCGCTCGCCCTCGCGCTCCCGTTCCGCTCCGCCGGCTTCAGCAACGGCTCGTCGGGCTCGAGCCTCTTCGCGCCGCTCTTGCTGATCGCCGCCGTCGTCGTCGTCCCGATCGTGCTCCTCGTGTTCGCCCGCCGCAGCAACCTCCTCCGCGCGCTGCGGGCGCTGCTCCTCTTCGCGATCGGCGGGGCGCTGTTCCTGACGCTGGTCGAGACGATCTACCTCGTCCTGCCGCAGGGCTACCTGTTGATGCCGTACTCCGCGGGGACGGTGATCTACCCGTCGATCCCGCTCGCCGCGTCGATCGCGGTCGTCCTCTTCCTCGCCCTCGTGATGGAGCCGCAGTGGTACGTGGTCGACACCGCCGGTTTCGTTGCCGCCGCGGCGGTGATCGCGATCCTCGGCGGCTCCTTCGCGATCCTGCCCGTCTTCGTGCTGCTCGCCGGCCTCGCGGTGTACGACTACATCGCGGTCTACCGCACGAAGCACATGCTGCGTCTCGCGGACCTCGCCGTCGACATGAAGCTCCCGATCCTGATGGTGATGCCCGAGGAGGCGAACTTCGACTACCCGAGCTCGCCGTCCCTCCACGAGATCCGGGAGACCCCCGTCGACGAGCGCAACGCGCTCTTCATGGGCCTCGGCGATGTCGTCATCCCCGGCGTCCTCGTCGCGAGCGCCTTCGTCTGGTTGCCGGCCGACCCCGCCGTCCTCGGGCTCCCCGCGAGCCTCTGGGTCGCGCTCGGCGCGATGATCGGCTCGCTGATCGGCTACGCCTTCCTGATGCGCCGGGTCCTCCAGGGGAACGCCCAGGCGGGGCTCCCGTTCCTCAACTCCGGCGCGATCCTCGGCTACGTCGTCGCGTTCCTGCTCGTCTACCATTCGTTCGGGTTCGGCCTGACGGGAGCGCTATAACCGTCGCCGAGCCTGCCTCGCCGCGATGCCCCGTCGGGTCGAGGACGTTCGGATCGACGACGCGCCGAGCCTCGATCGGCTCGTGCGCCGGCTCGGCGACGGCGGGGGATTCAGCGCGAAGGCCGTCGCCCAGGGCGTCGACATCCTCGCCGAGATCCTCGCCGACCGGGAGATGACGGTCTTCCTCTCGTTCCCGGCCGACATCGTCGCAACGGGTCTCCGCGGCGTGCTCACCACGCTCGTGCGGGAGGGGTATGTCGACGCGATCGTGACGACGTGCGGGACGCTCGACCACGACCTCGCCCGCTCCTACAAGCCGTACTACCACGGGGAGTGGACGCTCGACGACGCCGACCTGCATCGCCGGCACCTCTACCGCCTCGGGAACCTCGTGATCCCCGAGGCGAACTACGGAACGATCGTCGAACGGAAGATGCGGGCGATCCTCGAGCGGCTCTACCGGCAGGGGACCCGATCGCTCTCGACCGTCGCGCTCGCGCGGGCGATCGGGGAGTCGATCCCGGCGCGGGCGACGACCAGCCTTCTGCGGGCGGCCGCCGACCGCCAGGTCCCGGTCTTCGTCCCCGGGATCACCGACGGGGCGGTCGGCTCCCAGGTCTGGCTCTTCTGGCAGGACCACAAGGACCTCGCGATCGACCTCCTCGCCGACGAGCAGGCGCTCAGCGATCTCGTCTTCGACGCGAAGCGCTCCGGCGCGATCATGATCGGCGGCGGGATCTCGAAGCACCACACCATCTGGTGGAACCAGTTCCGCGACGGGCTCGACGCCGCCGTCTACATCACGACCGCCGTCGAGTGGGACGGCAGCCTCTCCGGGGCCCGGACGCGCGAGGCGGTGAGCTGGGGGAAGGTCAAACCGACCGCGCGCCACGTGACGATCGACGCCGACGCGACGGTCGTCTTTCCCTGGATGGTCGGCGCCGCCCTCGAGAGACAGCGTCGGTGAGCCGGCAGTCGCCCCGCGCAGACCTTAAGGGAGCGCCCGGGTCCGGTGGTCCCGTCGCGGGCCCGTAGCTCAGTCGGCAGAGCAGGCGGCTCTTAACCGCAAGGTCAGGGGTTCGAGCCCCCTCGGGCCCGTAACACTTTCCGTACGTGTTCAGCTCCTGACGGAGCACTCGATCAGCTGACTGCCGCGTAGAGCTT
>JAJZMW010000094.1 GCA_021848165.1 Thermoplasmata archaeon | reverse complement strand
TCGGTCTCGACCAGGACCTCCGGATGCACGTAGTCGCTCATGGCTCTCTCCGGCCGCGCCAGCCCGCGATGAGAGATAGCGGTGGCGACGCGCACCGTTGGCGCCCGTGGGTGCCGTACCGGCGCCCATCGAGCCGGCGGTCCCCGTCGTTCGGCGCAATCAGTGCCGGCCGCGCTTCGGCAGCGCCGCGTCGGAGATCTCGATCGTCCCGGGGTCGAAGCCGAGGCGCGCGAGCTCGTCCCGGATGCGGGCGCGGTGGTCCCCTTGGAGGTAGACCTCGCCGTCGACCACGGAGCCACCGGTCGCGAGGCGGTTCTTCAGCGACCGCGTCGTCTCCTCGAGGTCGACGCCCGGCGGGAAGCCGGAGATCACCGTCGCCGGCTTGTTGTAGCGCCGCGGTTCCGCGCGGACCCGGATGCGGGCGGTCTCTCGGTCGAGGGCGCTCAGGATCTCGTCAAACTCGTCCGGACACATCGATTCGGTCTTCCTATCGTCTCTCCCGAGGCGGGATGGACACTGAACGGGGGAGAAGGCTCCGGGGTCCGAACCCGCGGACGGGTCGAACTTCGCGGAGCTGGGGAACCGATGGCACCGACCGGCCTAGGCCGGTCCGGGGTTTGAACGTTTGCCCGGGGCGGGGGGTTGCGGTGGGGACGGTCCCGGGGGGGGGGGGGGGGGGGGGGGGGGGGGGGAGCGCCTTCGGGGGGCGAGGCGTCGGTCCGCGGGGAGGCGCGACGATCCCCCCGTTCACTCGGTCCCCCACTTGTACAGGCGGAGGGCGATCGCGGTGCCGACCGCCGCCGAGAAGAGCAACAGGCCGGCGTAGACGGCCAATTGGAACGGCGACGCGGAGGTGATCCCGATCGCCCCCTGGACGAGGAGGGCCGCGTAGGTCGTCGGCACGAACCGGGCGACGAGCTGCCAGGTCGCCGGGAGAGCCGAGATCGGGTAGTAGAGGGGGGCGAGCATCCCGAGGATCGTGAACGTCAGGTTGCCGACCGGCCAGATCGCCCGCTGGGTCTTGAGCCGGCTCGAGATCCCGATCCCGATCGAGCTGAAGAGCACCCAGAGGACGGCGAGGGAGCCGAAGAGGACCCCGCCCTGGTAGAGGCCGAAGTGGAGGGCCCCGCCGGTCCGCTGGACCTCGTAGACGAGCAGGCCGCCGAGGATCGCGAGGGCGGGGAGCATCGCGATCAGGTTCGAGAAGGCGATCCCGAACAGGTACTGGATCCGCCGCAGCGGGCTCGCGACGAACAGGTCCTGGAGCGAGCACTCGATGCGCCAGAAGGCGCTGTCGCCGAGCGTCCAGGAGCCGATGTTCTGCATCGTGAAGAGCATCGCGCCGGCGATCTCGAGCGGGAAGAGGTCGGGGCTGATCAGCGTGAGGAAGAAAAGGAACATGAACGGCAGGAGGATCGGGGCGATCGCCACCGCGGGGTTGCGGCCGATCCACCGCCATCCGATGATCAGGAACGCGGGGAGGGCGCGCCCCTGCGCCGGGGCCCGCGGCGTGAGCGCGGGGGAGTCCTGGATCGCCATCGGGTCCCTCCGCCGCTAGCTCTCCCGGACGCTCCGGCGGACCCAGTAGACGGCGAAGCCGAAGAGGCCGACCGTCTCGGCGACGAGCGCTCCCGCGGCGAGGGCGATCTTCCAACCGACCGTCGGGATCGCACCGATCGCCGCCTGCATGATCGACGCGGCGGCGCTCGGCGGGAGGAAGAGCGCGATCGGCTGGAGGTTCGCGGGGAAGTAGGTGAACGGGTAGAAGACCGGGAAGACGACCCCGAAGGTGGTGAAGAACAGCGAGGCGTACGCCCAGATCGCCCGGTTGTCGCGGAAGAACGTCGAGAAGACATACCCGATCGAGGCGCTGAAGATCCAGACGGCGGCGCTCAGGGCGGTCAGGAGGAGCGCTTCGAGGGCCGTGAAGTGGACGACGGTCTCGGCGAGGAGCCCCATGACGATCACGGGGGTGATGTAGACGAGGAGGATCCCGCTCGCCATCCCGAAGAAGTACCCTTCGGGGGAGAGCGGGCTCGCGAGGTAGAGGTCCGTCGCCTTGTGGTCGATGCGGACGTACGCCGCCTCGTTGAGGAGGCGCTGGCCCATCGTGAACATCGAGAAGAGGATCGCCCCGCAGAAGGCGATCCCGAGGAGGCTCGGGTCGAGGACCCAGACGAAGACGAGGACGACCCCCTGGACGACGATGCTCGTCGCCATGGCGGTGAGCTCGTGCGCCTGCACGAGGACCTCGGTCCAGAAGAACGCCGCCGTCCCACGGAACGGGCGCAGCGGGGGGGCGGGGGGATTACTCCTCGTCCTCATGGATCGATCGTCCCACGAACCGCAGGAACGCCTCCTCGAGCGTGACCGGGCCGACGGTCGCCGTCAGCTTCTCGCGCACGGCGATCGCCATCAGTTCGCCGATGCGGTCCGGCGACACGATCACGGTGAGCGCCCCCCCGTCCACGACGCACTCCCCGAAGGAGCGGAACGCCTCCGCCCGGCCGGCGGCCCCGCCGAGGGTGACCTTGAGCGTCCCGCCGACCGTGCGCTTGAGCTCCTCCGCGGTCCCCTGGACGAGGACGCGGCCCCGATCGATGATGTAGAGGCGGTCGCTGAGCGCCTCCGCCTCGTCCAGGTAGTGCGTCGTCAGGAGCATCGTCGATCCCTTCGCGGTCAGGTCCCGCAGCGCTTGCCAGACGGCGCGCCGGGCGAACGGATCCATCCCGATCGTCGGCTCGTCCAGGAAGAGGAGCGGCGCCTCGGTCGCGATCACCGTCGCGACCATCGTGCGCTGGCGCTGGCCCCCCGAGAGCGTGATCGACAGGCGGTCCTGGATGTCGGAGAGGCCCATCTTCTCGAGCGCCTCCCCGGTCCGGGCGAGCGCGGTCTCCCGCGGGAACCCGCGGGCCCGCAGGTAGGTGTACACCTGCTCGCGCGGCGTGAGGTGGAAGAACGGCTTCCCCTCCTGCGGCACGACGGCGATGAGGGGCCGGGCCTTGTCCGGCTCCGAATCGGCGTCGAAGCCGAAGATCTCGATCGTCCCGGAGCTCGGGCGCAAGAGCGTGCTCGCGATCCGCAGGAACGTGGTCTTCCCGGCGCCGTTGCGACCGAGCAGGGCGACCCGCTCGCCGCGATGCACGTCGAGCGATACGCCCGCGAGGGCGGTCGTCGCGGGGGCGCCGCGACTGTGGTAGACCTTGCGAAGGTCGTGACTGCGCAGAGGCTCGTGGCTCATGGGAACGCGCCGTCAGCCCGGGCTCCGTACTTAGAGCCGGTGCTCCACCCACCGAACCATCCGCCGAGGAAGCCGTCCCTCAGGATCCGCCCCGCCGCGCGGGGGGAGGAGCCAGGTCGTGGGGGAGCGGTCTA
>JAJZMW010000033.1 GCA_021848165.1 Thermoplasmata archaeon | reverse complement strand
GCGGCGGGGGCAACGCGGTAGTCCGGGCGCCTCTCTCCCGAAGTGCGTGCGCCGCACGGTCCCTCGGCGGGGCCCCGGGCGGCCGCCGGCCGCACAAACCGTATGAGAGCCCGTCCCTCCCGTTCGCCGATGCCCGCGCTCCGCCCGGCCGTCGTCCTCTCGATCGGGGGGTCGGTCTTTCGGACGGGGGACGACGACGTCGCCTACCTCCGCCGCCTCGCGACCCTTCTCCAGCGGCTCGGTCGGCGCTACCGCCTCGCCGTGACCGTGGGCGGCGGTCGGACCGCCCGCGAGTACATCGGGATCGGCCGCCAGCTCGGCCTGACCGAGGTCGAGCTCGACGACCTCGGGATCGACGTCACGCGCCTCCACGCGCGCCTGCTCGCCGGCCGGGTCGGACCACCGACCCCGGCGCACCCGCCGACATCGCTCGCGCTCGCGGTCCAGGAGCTGCGGCATGCCTCTCCCGTCATCCTCGGCGGAACGGAGCCGGGCCACACCACGGACGGGGTCGCCGCGCTGCTCGCCGTCCGCCTGCGGGCGGCCCGGTTGGTCAACGCGACCAACGTCGACGCGCTCTACGACCGCGATCCGCGGACCGATCCCGCCGCGCGTCCGATCCGGCGCATCTCGTGGCCGAAGTTCCGCGAGATGGTCCACGAGCATTCGAAGAGCGAGGCGGGCCAGCAGTTCGTGTTCGACCGGCTCGGGGCCGAACAACTGGCCAAGGTCCGTCTGCCGACCGCGATCGTCTTCGGGCGGGACCTCCCGAACCTCGATCGGGCCCTCCGCGGGCGGCCGTTCCTCGGCACCCGCATCGAGTGACGCCGGGCCGCCACCGACCTTCTGATACCTGCGTAAATCGGTGATTCTCCGGGATGGGCTATGCCCTTCAGCATGGGCCGATGGGTCCAGCGCCATCGTGACGTCGCGGCTCTCGAAGAACGCCGATCGACGGGCCTCGGGCTCCTGGGTTCCGGCCTGCCGCAGGCCGAGGTCGTTCGCCGCCTGGGAGTCGCTCCGGTTGCGGTCTGTCACGGAAAGAGCGCGGTCGACGAAGGGGGCCGCGCTACGAGCCATTCCGCGGTCGGCCCGGCCTCCGTGGGTGTCGAGGGATTACCAAGCCGCTCTGCCCGAGATCCTCGTGAGAGGAGCGCTCGACTACGGGTTCTCCACCGACCTCTGGACAATCTCTCGCATCCTCCAGGTGGCGGAGACTCAGTGAGGGGTCTGCTACGGCGAGACCGCCATGTGGCGGATGCTCAAGCGCCACGGACTCTCGTGGCAACGTCTCCGACGTCGGGCTCGAGAGAAGGGCTGTCGGGCGGTCGAGAGCTAGCCTCGCCATTCCTGGCCACATTATAAAAAAGCCCGACGGCGAAGAGCCGTCGTAGCGTTTGTCGACGAGAGAGGGTTCTCGCTCATCCCTTACGTGGCGAAGACTTGGGCCCCGTCGGCCGGACCCCGGTGCTGATCCACCAGGGACGGCGGCCCAAGTTCTCGGCGATCAGCGGAGTCACACCGAGGGGTCGCCTCTACTTCCGAGCCCGCGAGGATACGATCCGCGGGCCTCACGTGATCGCCTTCCTCCGTCACCTGCTGTGGCAGATCCGACGCCGCGCAATCCTGGTCTTCTGGGACAGCGGACCTCCCCCATCGCTCGAAGCTCGTGCACGGGTTCCTGGCCACGCAACCCCGACTCGAGGTTCACCGCTTCCCGGGCTCCTCGCCCGAGCTGAACCCGGACGCTTAGGAACCCTCCGCCGGATCGACTCGGCCGCCTACCCCCCCGAAGGGCCGAGCTTCGATTGGTCGGGCTGGCCTCCCGGAGCGTTCACGGCAGCGGCGACGACGACGGACCGGGGGACGTCGAGACCGACGAATGCATCCTCGTTCATGGGACGCCTCCCGGGGGACGATCGGAGGCGAGAACCTTGCTGCTTCCGCCCCATCGGGCGGAGGGATGCATGTCTACGAGCGGGTCTGGAGCCGCTTGAAGCGGCACGAGCTCGCGAGCCATGCACCGCACGATGTCCGAAAGCTCCGTCGTGGCGTGAGACTCTCGGTGATGCGCATGCGGGTGCGGCCGCAGTTGATCCGCTCTTTCGTCGCGGCCAGCCCCCTCTACGATGGAACGACCGATGGAGGTCTCCGATCGCATCCAGGACCGGTTCTCCTCGAAGAGTGTCAAGCTATATCGCCCGGCGTCAGTGGATTCCTGGTCTCGAACCCGATGAGCGCGAACAAGAAGCTGGTCGAGAAGTATCTGACGACCACTGACAAATCGAGCCTCGGAGCGCTGCTCGCCGACGATGTCGAATGGGTGGAGTGGGCCGACGGAGTCCCCGCCTCGGGAGCGATCACGCGAGGGAGGGAGGCTCACATCAAGAACTATGGCGACGACGACCTCCGGGGCGAAATCCACCGGCTGACCGAGGAAGGCAATGTGGTGGTGGTCGAGGGCACCGCTCACGTCACCAAAAGAGACGGCGCCCGGCTTTCGGTCCGGTATGTCGACATCTTCGAGGTGGAGGACGGGAAAATCAAGCGGAAGTCGTCGTTCGGCGCCCTGATCCAGGGGCCCGGGTAACATGATGTCGTCCTCCGTCCCGCCGACCGTGTCGGAAGTCGAGTCGATCCGCGCGTGGTTCGCCTACATCGCACGAGCACGTCAGGGGTACCTCGAGACCTTTTCGAAACTGGCCGTGACGGAACTTTCCCGCGACAGGGGGGCGTCGTTTCCCACGCTGCTCGACGTTTTTGGCCACTCCCAGGGCGCGCTCTACTTTTGGATGAAGGACTGCGCCCGGTTCGATTTCCCCCCGCAGGAGCCGGACACCAGCAGCCCTCCCAACCTCGCAGACGTCCGAAAGGACGAGCACTACATTCAGGCTCAGGTCGGGCGCATCATGGCGGAGCTGACCGAGGCGGACCTGACGCGGAATGTCCATCGGGAGAAAGGAAAGGGGTCAACCCACGACTGCGACATTCCCGTCCGAGAGGTGTTTTGGCACCTCGTCGAGGAAGAGCTCCAGCACCGGGGCGAGATCAATGCGCTGCTGTGGCAGATCGACGTGGAGCCGCCGGTATACGATTGGATCGGCTGGGGCCACGAGGTCGGTCGGATCCGGGATCCTCCTCCGACGTGACTCTCGAGCCCTTCGGCACATCGTCCCGACTTCTCGTTCCGAGGTCGACGATCGCTGTAGAGTTCGCTGCGACGAAGGGGCGTAGCTCGAGCGGCGCGGTGGGATCCACGGAATCCGCTCGATCGCCGAGCGCTCGAGGACCCGACGGCATCGGGCCGTGACGTGGCCGTCCCCGAGCGGGCTCGAGACCGATCGCCGCGCATCCAACGCACCCCCGGTTCGCCGACCGCCC
>JAJZMW010000168.1 GCA_021848165.1 Thermoplasmata archaeon | reverse complement strand
CTGGGGGCTCCAGCACGACCTCATCGTCCTCCCGAAGTCGGTGCGACCGGAGCGGATCCTCGAGAACTCCCGGATCTTCGATTTCGATCTGACGACCGCGGAGATGGCGGCGCTCGACGCGCTGCGGGGGGGACCGCGGGTCGGCCAATGGAACCCCGCGGAGATCCCCTGATCGGGGCCAGCGCGGCAAGGCAAACCCCTTGAGTCGCGGGGGCGTGCGCGCGCCATGCCGTCCACCGCGCAAGCCGATCGGCTCGCCCGTTCCGTCCTCGCCCAGCGCGTCGCGCTCCGCCCCGGGGAGACCGTCTTCGTCGAGGCGTTCACGTCGGCCCTTCCGTGGGCGACCGCGTTCGTCCGCGAGGCCCGGCGGATCGGGGCGAAGCCCCTCCTTCACTTCGAGGACGAGGAGTCGTACTGGGCCGCCGTCCGGAACCACCGGGAGGAGCTCCTCGGGAACCCCGGCGACCACGAGTGGGCGGCGCTCGAGCGCACGAACGTCTACGTCTACTTCTGGGGTCCCGAGGACCAGGCGCGGATCAGTCGGCTCCCCGAGCCGACCTACGCGAAGCTGACGGCGTTCAACCGACGGTGGTACGAGACGGCGCGCAAATCCGGCCTGCGCGGGGTCCGCATGGCGATCGCCCGCGCCACGCCGGCGAACGCCCGCTTCTGGGGCGTGTCGCCCGAGACGTGGGTCCGGGAGACGTTGGCGGCCTCGACCCGGGACCCGGCCGATCTCCGCTCGACCGCGCTGCGCCTGAGCCGCATCCTGGAGCGAGGGTCCCGCGTCCGGATCCACCACGCGAACGGGACCGACCTCACCCTCGCCCTCGTCGGGCGGGAGCCGGTCGTGGGGCTCGGGCAGGTGACCCCGGCGACGCGAAAGACCCGGTTCGGGATGATGCAATCCGTGCCGGACGCGAACGTCTACGTCGCCGTGGACGAGGGGACCGCGGACGGCCGACTGGTCGCGAACCGGCGGAACTCGCAGTTCGGGGAGCCGGTGACGGGCGGCTCCTTCGAGTTCTCGGGAGGGCGGCTCCGCTCCTACTCGTTCGACCGAGGAGCGGCCGCGTTCCAGGAGGGGTACCGCCCCGGGACCGCGGGCAAGGACCGCCCGTCGTTCGTCGAGATCGGCCTCGACCCGGCGATCCGGGTGAGCCCGGGGCTCGAGGAGAGCGAGGCGGGGGCGCTGACCGTGGGGATCGGCGGCAACACCTCGTTCGGCGGGGCGAACACGAGTTCGTTCTTTGGATTCCTGACGGTCGGCGGCGCGGATCTCTACGTGGACGAGCGCGCGATCGTCCGGAAGGGGCGGATCGTTTAGGCGTACGGGCCCACGGGCTTCCCCGACGAGGCGGAAGCTCTCCCGCTACGCCAGCTGGGACCGGACCCGATACCAGTACGGGTACAGGGATCGGAACCCCAGCCTCTCGTACAAGGCGATCGCCGGTGCGTTCTCCCGCACCACCTGAAGGTAGGCGCGGCGCGCGCCCCGAGCGATCCCCCACCCGAGCAGGGACGTGAGGACGCGGCCACCGTACCCGCGGCGACGGTGGTCGGGCGAGACGATCATATCGAACGCCCCGACCCATTCGCGCTCGCAGACCCCCAGGCCCGCGGCGACGACCGCACCCTCGACCTCGATCGAGGCGAAGACGTGGGGCGGCGCGATCGCCCGGAGCATCCTCGCGGCGACATCCCGACGCGCCGGATCCATCCGGTTCATCGAGGCGACCGCATCGATCCACCGATCGTCGAGCCCCTCGGCGAGGAGGACCTCCGGGTCGGGCGCGAACTCCCCCGCCGAGAGGCTCCTCCCGTGAACGCTGGTCTCCGACCGCTGGCGGTATCCCCGTTCGGCGAGGAACGCGTCGAGATCGGGAGGCTCCGCGCAGGGAACGACCTTCACGATGGTCTCCTGCCCTTGGTCGTCGTAGAACTCCTCGCAGATCCGGAGGCGCTCGGCGACCGGACGATCGCCGGGATACAGCGGGAGCACGGAGTTTGCGCGGCTGGTGTAGCCCGCCGACCAGCGGACGATCCACCCGTCGACGAGCCGGGAGCGCAACGCGGGCCACGCGTTCCACGAGAGCTCCTCGATCTCCCGAGCACGGGAGCGTTCGAACGGAAGGAGCGGGGCCAACGACATGATCGGGGCAGATCCGATCCGGAGGAGACGGGCGACCACAAGAGGCTCACGCCCCCGCCCGACGGCGCGGGGCTCGGGCCGGGGCTCCGTTCGCGGAGGCTAAGCGCTCGCGTGCCTCGGCCCGTCGGCCGTGCAGAACCCGCTCCGCGATCGCCTGCTCACCCACCGAGAGGTCGCCTGGGGAACCTGGGTCTCCTCCTCCTCCCTGACCGTGGTCGATGCGCTCCGATCGCTCGATCTCTCGTGGGTGATGATCGACACCGAGCACGCTCCGGTGAACCCCGAGACGCTCGCCGCCGCGATCGCGCTCCTCGCCGCCGGAGGACCGACCCCGCTCGTCCGCGTGGGCACGGTCGATCCGTACCCGATCAAACAAGCGTTGGACGCCGGGGCCCGTGGCGTGCTCGCCCCGCTCGTCGCATCCGCCGACGAGGCCCGGAGGTGCGTCTCCTTCGCCAAGTATCCGCCGGTCGGGGTCCGGGGGGCGGCGGCCGCCGCGGCCTCGCGCTACGGCCTCGAGCTCTCCGCCTACCTGCGGGAAGCGAACGACCGAACGATCGTCGGGGTCCAGATCGAGACGCGAGAGGCGCTCGACCATGTCGAGGAGATCGCGAGCGTGCCGGGGGTCGACCTCCTGTTCGTCGGTCCGCAGGACCTGACGCTCCACCTCGGCCTCGGCGACCAGCGTACCCATCCGCGCGTGCGCGAGGCGATGGCCCAGGTCGTGCGGGCGTGCGAGGCGCACGGCAAGGTGCCGGGGACGCTGGTCGTGAACCGGGACGAAAAGCGAGCGGCGACCGAGCTCGGCTTCCGCTTCATCTCGTTGGCCTCGGATCTGCGGTTCCTGCTCGAGGGTGGGCGGACGTTCCTCGCCTGGTGAGCGGGGCCGCCGCCCTTCCGAACGCCCTGGGCCGGAGGGCGCGGTCGCGGAGCAGCGGCGGTCCGGGGCTCGATTCGGGAGGGCGCGGCGCTCTCGAGGTATCGGACGGAACCTCGGGGCGAGCGAAGCGCCGATCGAACCGGCCCTAGAACCCGTCGAACGGCTCGAGCGCGGCGAGCCGACCGAGGCAGTCCGTCCATCCCTCGAGGTGGGACGCGCGGAGCTTCCGATCCGCGGGCGTCGCCCCGTACCGACGATGCTCGACGACGACCTCGGTCCCGGGGCCGTCGCCCGGGAAGATCTCCACGAGGACCTCGCTCGGCCGGGCGGGTTCCCCATCCCAGCCCCAGGTGAAT
>JAJZMW010000141.1 GCA_021848165.1 Thermoplasmata archaeon | reverse complement strand
GGATGTCCAGGTCGTCGGGATCGCCGGGGACGGCGGGACCTCGGACATCGGACTCCAGGCCCTCAGCGGGATGCTCGAACGGGGGACCGACGCCCTCTTCGTGATGTACGACAACGAAGCGTACATGAACACCGGGATCCAGCGCAGCGGTTCGACGCCGCAGGGAGCCTGGACGACCACGACCCCCGTCGCGGGGGAGTCCCGGGGCAAGCCCGAGCGCAAGAAGGACATCATGGGGATCGTGCTCGCGCACCACCCGGCGTACGCCGCGACCGTGAACCCGAGCTTTCCGGAGGATCTCGTCGCGAAGGCGCAGAAGGCGGCCCGCATCCACGGGCCGCGATTCCTGCACGCCTTCACCCCGTGCCCCCCCGGTTGGAAGTTCGATTCCTCCCAGTCGATCGCCCTCGGGCAGCTGGCGACCGACAGCGGCGTCTTCCCGCTCTACGAGGTCGAGGACGGCCGCTGGCGGATCACGCGGCGGTACACGCAGCTCAAACCCGTCCGCGACTATCTCGCCGCGCAAGGCCGGTTCCGACATCTCACGCCCGAGGACGTCGAGCGGATCCAGGCGCAGGTGCGCGCCGGCTGGGACGAACTGGTGCGACGCGATGCCGACAGCCGATCGACCTCATCCCCCCGCCCGCCGGCTTCGGTGGCCGCGCGGTGAGATGGGGCGGGCCGACCGGAGCCGCGCATGAGACCGATCGCGGAGATCGCCGACGGTCTCGGCTTGGGCCGCGACGACTACGACCTCTTCGGACCGAGCGTCGCGAAGGTCGCGCTGCGCCCCCGGAGCGGCGCCCGCCCGCCGGGGAAGATCGTCCTCGTCACGGGAATGACCCCGAGCGGCCACGGCGTCGGCAAGACCGTCACGACCCTGAGCCTCGGCGAAGCGCTCACGCGCCGGGGCCGGGGCGCGATCGCCTGCCTTCGGCAGCCGTCGCTCGGTCCGGTCTTCGGCATCAAGGGCGGAGGGGCCGGCGGAGGACGGGCGACGGTCGAACCCCTCGCGGAAGTGAATCTCGGTCTGACCGGGGACATCGATGCCGTCACGAACGCCCACAATCTCCTCGCCGCTCTCATCGACAACCATCTGCACCACGGCAACGCCCTAGGGCTCGACCCGGGCCGGGTGAGCTGGTCCCGGGTCCTCGACCTGGAGGACCGGGCCCTCCGGGAGATCGAGATCGGACGGGGCGCCGGGAACGGCCCGGTCCGACCGGCGTCGTTCATGATCACCCCGGCGTCCGAGATCATGGCGATCCTGGGCGTCGCGAGCGGACCCGAGGATCTGGTCGAGCGTCTCGGCCGCGTCCGCATCGGGCACGACCGCGCGGGTCGGGCGATCGCGGCCGACGCCCTGGGCGCCGGCCCCGCCATGGCGGCGATCCTTCGCCACGCGATCCGGCCGAACCTGCTCCAAAGCGCGGAAGGGAGCCCGGTCCTCGTCCACGGGGGTCCGTTCGGCAACCTCTCCTACGGAACGACGACGCGCCTCTCGGTCGAGTTCGCTCGCTCCGTCGCCGACATCGTCCTGGTCGAGGCGGGGTTCGGGAGCGACCTCGGGGCCGAGAAGTTCGTCGATCTCTTCGCACCGCCCGCCGGCCTGGAACCGAGCGCGGCCGTCCTCGTGGCGAGCGTCCCGGGACTGCTCGCCCACGCCCCGGGCGCCGCCGGGTCCGCGCGGCTCGGGGCGGGGCTCGACAACCTCGAACATCACGTCCACAACCTCCGCGCCTTCGGGCTCGACCCGGTCGTCGCCCTCAATCGGTTCCCGGACGACGACGCCGGCGACCTCACGGCCGTTCGGGAGCGGTGCGCCCAGCTCGGGGTCCGCGTGGAGCCGAATCGAGGCTTCTCCGACGGCGGCGCCGGCGCCCTCTCGCTCGCCGAGGCGGTCGAGGCGGCCGTCGCCCGGGGGACGCCGGCGCGCCCCCTGTACACGTGGGACCAGCCGGTCGCCGCCAAGATCGAGGCCGTCGTGCGGACGGCCTACGGGGGGGACGGCGCGGACTGGGCCCGCGACGCCGCCGACGCCCTCGCGACCCCGGACTGGCCCGAGGTCGTCGGAGCCCCGGTCTGCCTCGCCAAAACGCCCCTCTCGCTCACCGACGACCCGAAGCGCCTCGGACGGCCGACGGGGTTCCGCGTGACGGTCCGCCGATTCGTGCCGGCGGCGGGGGCGGGATACGGGATCGCCTACCTCGGCGACATCCAAACGATGCCCGGACTCCCGCACGACCCGCGCGCCGCCCACATCGGGCTCGGCCCGGACGGCGTGCCGACCGGCGTGGCGTGATCGTTCAGGCCCTCTCGGACCCGCGGCCACCGCTCTTCGGCTTTGGCGAAGGATGGACGTAGCTCTCCGTCCGTGCGACGAAGTCGCGGACCCGGGTCCGGGTCGCGGCGGCCTCCGCCCGACCCTCGATGAGCGCGGTGTTCCACTGTTCGAGGGCGGAATCGGAGAGATGGGTCGGGAGGCACGTCCTCGCGAAGTCCTCCGCGAACCCCTCCCACGCGAGCTCGGAGGTCGCGATCGCGGTGAGGACCTCCCCGAGCAGGGGTCGGTAGAGCGCCGGCTTCCCCTCGTACCCGCTCACCAGCGTCCGCAGCTCTTGGACCCGGGTCGCCCCGCGCAACGGTTCGTCCTGCAACTGGACGAGCCCGATCGAGCACGCCTCGGTGTGCGGGATCGACGAGCGGGCGGAGAGGAACTGGCTCACGTGCGCGTTGCGAAGGCGCTGCAAGTGCGCGTCCCACAACGAAAGGCCCTCCTCGAGCACGGCCGGCGGCACCACGTCGCCCTCGCTGAGCCGCTCCCCGAGCTCCGACATCCGGTGCAAGAGCGGCTCGAGGATCTCGCGACGCTCGGTCCCCAGCTCTTCCAAGAAGGCCCGCACGAGCTCCGTGGTGTTGGCCACCCCCGCCGCGAGCCCTTCGATCGATGGGCGATCCGCGGATCGCCGGTGCCACGCGCTCGACAGACGGGCCCGAAGGGTTTCGGTGCTCCGGGGCGAAGGTTCCTTGGGCGCGCGCCTGGCGCGACGGGACGTCGAACCGGTAGGGTTCTCGACCGGGCTCGTGGGAGACATGGGAGCTTTACCTCCGTCGGGTCGAATGAAGGGCCTGTCAAGCCGACCTGACCGCCCACGCCGGCCCGCGGCCGGAATAGGCGTCGGTCGCCCTCGGGCGTCCACTCGAATTGACAGGGGAGATATCCCTCGGCGCCGCATCTACGTTCCGTCGGAGGTTCCTCGATGTCGGCCGGCGCCACGGTGGGCACGATCATGTCGCGGCTCGTGATGACGACGCGGCCGGACGCCCGCCTGGACGAGGCGGCCCGGGTCCTGCGCGAGTTCCACGTCTCGGGCCTTCCGGTCGTCGACG
>JAJZMW010000027.1 GCA_021848165.1 Thermoplasmata archaeon | reverse complement strand
GAACTCGCTCGTGCGCCACTTCTTCAAAGGCTCTTTGGCCGCGATCCACCACTCGTCGAAGATGGGAGCCACGAGGTCCGTGTCCTCCTCGATCCTCAGCTTGTCGCGCTCCTCCATCAGCAGGGAGTAGTACTGCAGCGTGGCGCCTCGGACGAGGAGGCTCATGTTCCTGGCGTGCCAGACCCAGACGGCGAGACTCTCGGGGAGCTTCGGGCACTCCCAAGGCCAGTCGATGCCGATGAGTCGATGTTTGAGCATGTGCGACAGGAGCGACTCGGAGAAACGCGACGTAAACCTCTTGTGCAGGTCCGAGGCTTCCGCCCTGGTGAGCTTGAAGGTTGCGCCTGGCCGTATCCGGCCATCCGAATCCAGAAAACTTGCCGACGGCAGATCGTCGGACCAGAACCGCACGCCCTCGGGCCCCTGCGGCGTCTTGTCGTCGTCCTGATACCCGCGGCGGCTGCGCCTGATGTCGTCGAACTGCTCCTGATAGGCGCTTTCGGAGAGATTCGACGTGCACATCCCGAGTTTCTTCAGCCCGCTCCAGTAGATCTGCGATGGGAACTGCCTCAGGTTGATGCCTGCGTCCCGACCGATGACGCCTACCGTCGCCGTATCCGAGAGGACGTCCCTCAGCTCGTCCTGCCGTTGCCGAGACAGATGAGGAATCTGGCTCGCACGAACCCCTTCGCGCTCGAGCGACCGATAGATGCCGGCGATGAAGTAGAAATATCGGGCAGACCGCATCAGGGTGGTCGTCGCCGGATGCAGCAGGTCGGAGAACCGTCCCAGAAGAGCGAGGAACCCAAGCTCGTCGATGACGCCTTCTTCCTGAAGGGATCGGATGAAGTCGCGCGCTCGCGCGAGATCGTCCGCGCGGAAGTCCAGCCACGTCACCGCGTCGTGCCTCACGGCCACCTCCCCACCGCTGGGCGCCGCTCCGTGCTTGGCGTCGCCCTGGACTCTCGCCAATGAGATGGTCTGCCGCTCATAGCTCGCTCGCCGCCACCTGGATCGCGCCGGCTCCGACGGGCAGGACGATCCACGCCTCGGCGACGGAACGCCCCGTGGCACGCACGAGGGCATCCGCGTAGACGGACAGTTGCCCGCCGTGCTCCTGGGCAACCTGATCCCATCGATCCCGCGGCGCCGGATTTGCCTTGTGATCGAGAAGCACCCAGCCGGTCTTCGTCTCTAGGAGCAGATCGATGCGGCCGTGCATGACCTGCCCGCTGGGAAGGATCGACTCGATGGGTATCTCGACATGGCGCCTGCAGTCCGGCCAGCGCGCGGAGATCCACGCATCCAATGCCGCGATCTGTCGAACGAGTGCGGACGGTTCGAGTGCGCCCGCGCGAGATCGGAAGCGACATGGGCTGGAACGAAGCGTTCGTAGAGGATCCGAACGGGATCTGGATCGAGTTGATCCCGATGAAGAAGCCGCCGGTCGCGAAGTGAGCCGCGCGAGGATGGTCGACCGACCACCGCTGAGCCCGCTCCCTCCCAGCCCCCGATCCCCGCGGTCGAGTTCCCCCGCCCCGGGCCGTTCGGTCTGAGGTGGGTCCGCCGTGCCGAGGGGCCACTCTGCTCGGGGGGGGCTCTCTCGGAGTTGGGCAAACGGCCCGGAGGGGGACCGCGGGATCGTTACGGCGCGACGAAGAGCCGGTACTTGTCGTCGACACCCAACAGCTCCTGTTCGATGCGCGCCACCACGATCCGCTCGGGGGCCTTGAGCGGGACCCTCCGTTCGAGGTCCTCGAAGCTCGCGAACGGTTGGCGCCGTCGTTCGTCGACGATCGCCTGCATCGTCTTCTTGCCGATCCCGGGGAGGATCTCGAGCAGGTGATAGCGTCGCGAGACCGCCTCCGCTTCGTTGAAGAAGCGCAGGTAGCGCGGCGGGTCGGCCCGCACGATCGCCTCGAGCGCGGGTTCGAGCTCGGTCCGCGCCGCCGCGGTCAGCTCCGACGGGGCGAGGCGCCGGCGGACGTGGTCGATCGGAGGAGGGGTCCCGTCCACCGGCACGAGCGGCAGGCGCTGGCCCGGCGCGGTGACGAGACCGGGGCGGACGACGATCTCGAGGAACTTGAGCTCGTTCGCGCCGAGGCCGATCACCAGGGGTTCCCGGTGGAACCCCCGGTCGGTGCTCCGGCCGTTCGGCAAGTAATCGAGGACGATCGCGTAGCTTTCCACACCCACCGCCCCCGGTTCATCGGTAATGCGCGATGAGTTCGAGGAGGCCCGTCACCTGGGCTTCCTCCAGCGCGATCCGCTCCTTCGCGAAGAGGAGGCGGATCTCTTCCGGGTACTGAGGCAGGACGTCGACGAGCTTGACCGCGAGGCCGGCGGAGACGTACGGCAGCGCGGTGAGCTCCCCCTGGAGCTTCGCGGTGTCCTCCGGCGAGAGCCGGGCGAACGCCTCGGCGTGCTGCTGGGCGAGGAGCGCCTCCCGCGGAAGCGTCCGTCGGCCGGCCTCCTCGGTGAGCATCTGCTTGACGGTCGAGAGCGGTACGGGCTCGGACATCGTCGCGTTACGCCCCTCCCGCCTTGGCGTTGAGCTGGAGGTGGATCGCGTGGGCGATCAACTCCTTGCGCTTGCCCCCGTCGAGGAACTCGATGCGGTAGGCGCGGCCGACCCGTCCGAGGACGGTGCAGACCCGGCCCTGGTAGCGCGGATGCGGCTGACCGTGCGGGTCCGACGCCTCGATCCGAACGACGACCTTGTCGCCGACGCCGAACTCGCGGAGGAACCGGCCCGGGGGAGGCATCCCCCGCTCGCGGGCCTCCTTCGTGAAGGTGCCCCGGCTGCGGGAGCGGAACCCCTTGGAACTCTTGACCATCCGTGCGACCTCCCTCGGTTACGAATCGTGTACGTCCAGAACGTCGAGCGCCTCGACCTTCAGCGGGATCCCCAGGCTCCCCGCGAGGCTCGGTTCGGTGCGCCCTCCATCTCCTTCCACCCACTCCTTGACGTACGTTCCGGCCTCGGTCCTCAGTTGGATCGCGAACGCCCCGGGGCTCCACGACACGAGCTCGGCCGCGACGATCCGACGCGGTCGAATCCGGTCGGAGCGCCGATGCGCGACCCGGGTCGGGGTCCGCTGGGCGATGGTGCGGGCGAGCGCGAGCGATAGGGCCTCCTTAACCTTTGCCTCGGGAACGTCCCCCCGAACGTCCACCCGGTAGCTCTTCTCCGGAGAGGATTCCTTCACCCGGACGACGTCGGTCGGCTCCGCCGGCCCGAGGTCGAGAAGCTCCACGCGTCCCCCCGAGGTGGCGGGGACCTCCCGCGCGAGCCGCTCGAGGTCGAGGGCCCGGCGGTGGCGGGGTCGGAGCAGTTCGAGGACGAACGGGCGGCCGCGGCCGAGCATCCGGGCGTCGATGTCCTCCCGTCCCATTCCGTGGAA
>JAJZMW010000086.1 GCA_021848165.1 Thermoplasmata archaeon | reverse complement strand
CCGTGAGCGCCGGCGCCCCGGCACGGAGCGGGCGCGCCTCGGGAGCCCGCCGCGAGCGATCACGCGCCACGTCCTCGAGAGCGCGCTCGCGAGCGCCCGCAGCGCCTACCCGAACGAGTTCGGCGGAGTCCTCCGGGCCGACCCGCCGGGCGTGATCTCCGAACTGCTCTTGATCCCGGGGACGACGGCCGGGCGACGGCACGCGAACTTCCAGTTCCACATGCTCCCGGCCGACTTCTCGGTCGTCGGCACCGTGCACTCCCACCCGTCCGGTGCGCTGCACCCGTCCGACGCCGACGTCCGGCTCTTCCGCAACTGGGGCAAGCGGCACATTATTCTCGGACAGCCGTTCGGCCCCAGCTCCTGGAGGGCGTACGACAGCAACGGACGTCCCGTTGTCCTGCCGGTGCTCCTCCCCGACGGGTCCGTCGAAGGGGACCTCCCGCGTCCGGCGCGCCCGCTCCACCGGCCCGAGGCCGGCTGAACCGATCGACGTTACTCGCGGACGGGGATCGTCGGGATCGGGATCCGGTCCGGATGCAGGTTCGGGTCCTCGATCGGGCGCGGTGGGTGGCTCGGTTCGCTCCAGAGGCCCCGGCTCTTTGCCACGAAGTCGAGGAAGGCGATGAACCCGCGGAAGGCGGCGCGGTAGGCCCGGGTGTGGCTCCCTTCCCAATCGAAGAAGTCGTTGAGGAGCCCCTTCGACTGGCGGAGGCCGTGCGAGAGGGCGCGCTTGAGCAGCTCCTCCTGCACCGGGCTCAGCATGTCCCGGCGGAACCAGTCGCGCGACTTGAGGTGGCCGAGCGGGACGAAGAACATCGGGACCAGGAGCCCCTTGAAGTCCCAGAGGTCGTCGATGAGCTGGATCGTCTTGAGGACGTCGTCCTCGGTCTCCTGGGGCAGCCCCACGATGAACGTGCAGGCGGGGTAGACGTGGTTGTCGTTCATCAATCCGGCCGCCTGGACGACGAGCTCGGGCCATTGCGACGCCTTGAACGGCGCGACCTTTCCGGGCATCGCCGCGGTGATCATGTGGGGGGAACCGGTCTCAACGCCGACCTCGACGCCCCACCAACCTTGGTTGTCGTCGATCAGGATCTCGGCGCACTTCGAGAGCAGCTTCGGCTTCGTCATGAGCGAGGCGATCGCGACATGGCTCCAGCCGACCTGCTGGTAGTAGCGCTTCGCGAGCTTGAGGAGCGGGAGCAGCTTCTCCTCCCGCGGCATCACGTTCGGGCTCCCGTAGAAGTAGACGTCGTCGGAATGGAGCAGCCCCTTGCGGACGCCGATCTGGGCGTTGACCTTGAGCTCCTCCTCGACCTTGTCGAGGCCGTACCACCGGGTCGGGCGCGTCGTCACGGAGCAGAACGAGCATCCCCGGCAGCAGCCGCGACCGATCTCGATGAGGCCGTTGACGCTCGGATACTTGATCGAAGAGATCTGCTCGACCTTCGGCGCATCCTTCGCGCCGAGGATGACGTGCGGAGGGAGGAAATCGTCCTGGAGCGCCTTCCGAACGATCTCGCGGACGTAGATGTCGCCCTCGCCCTCGACGACCGTGTCGACGCCGCCGAACGAGTCGACGAACTCCTGGATCCAGGGGAGCTTCATCCGGGTCGGGGGGGCGATCTGCCACGCGCACGGTCCGCCCGCGATGATCTTCATGCCCCGCTTGCGGGCCTCGACGACCGCGGGCTGGCTCATCATCCGCTTGAAGTTCACGCAGTTGAGCGGGTCCTTGTGCATGACCCCCCCGAACGTCGACGCGGGCGGATTGAGGCCGAAGTAATCGTGCCCCGAGATCAGCATGACCTTCGCCTCGCCGGGCATGTAGCGCGCGAGATGGCTCGGATGGACGATCCGCGCGTCGAACCCCGCGTCGATCAGCGACGCTTCGATCTTCCGCATCCCGTACGGGGCCTGACGCGGGAAGCCGTTCTCGTCGACCGGCATGTCCGGGAAGAACAGGCGCTTGTAGACGCGTTCCGGAAGAACGTAGGCCGGGGTCGTCGTACCGAACCCGAGAAACTCCTTGCCGTTGTGATTGCTCATCATCGTCCAGTCGCACGTGATGACAACTTCGGGCATCCGTTCTCCTCCGACTCCGCCGTCCGGGCACCGGAGCCACGAAGGGGCCCTTTTTATGCGTTGCGACACGCCGGAGTGACTAATTCGGACGGCGTCAGTCGAATCCGGGGTCGTCGTCGTCGCGCGAAGCTCCGCCGTCCAGGGGATCCCCCGACTCGTCCGGGACCTCCTCGACCTCGACGGTCCCTCGGAAGGCGCTGTCGTTCTGCAAGAGATGGACCCGGACGCAATCCCGGTGGGCCGGTCGCCCGTTCCACGAGCTCGTTTCCGAGGGTTGGCCGAGCGGCTCCTGGCAGAGGCTGCAGATCTCGGGCGGGGCGACGATCCAGGCGGTCTTCCGCGGTGTCGTCATGCCCCGACCGACCGGGGAGAGGGCGGGGTCGCCCATGTAGTTTTCCCGGCCCACCGGAGAGATACGCCCATAGTCCTCCCGGTCCTTCGGCCCCCGTGGACTCCCTGCAAGAGATCCGAAAGCGGCGCCGCGCCTTGGGCCTTCCGCTCGCCACGTTGGCCCGGGCGGTCGGTCGCAGCGACGCGACCCTTTCCCGCATCGAGCGGGGGCAGATCCGACCCTCCTACGAGCTCGTGCAGCGGATCGTGCGCTATCTGGACGAGCAGGAGGGAGCCCTGATGCCCGGCCTTCTGGCCCGGGACGTCATGACCCGGACCGTCCGCACGATCGACGGCGGCGCCTCGCTCACCCAGGCCGCGGTCCAGATGGAACAGCACGGGATCTCCCAGATCCCCGTGGTGGAGAACGGCCAGGTCACCGGCTCGCTCTCCGAAGCGGCCGTCCTGAAGACGCTCGCGCGGCCCCATCGACCCGCGAGCCCGCCGCGCGTGCGCGACGCTCAGGAGAACGCCTACCCCCAGGTCGATCGGGATTTCCCGGTCGAGCTTCTCGCCGCCCTGTTGGCCCGGGTCCCGGCGGTGTTGGTGACGCACCGGGGCCAGATCGAAGGGATCGTCACCAAGACCGACCTGATCCGGGGCCTCCGGGGGAGCACCATCCGGCGCCCCGGGAGCCCGCCTTAGCGGCCGCGGGCCGGACGGCGGACCGCGCGCAGGGTGGCCTCCACGACCAGGTCGGCCGCCATCGCCCCGATCCGATCGACGATCGTTTCGATCGGTCCCGCTCGGGGGGAGAGCCGTCGGGCTTCCGTCGAGGCGACGAAGAGGAGGTCCCCGTCGAGCGAGGTCGCGTACGGGACGACCGCGCGGGCGAGCCCGCCGGCGGCGATCTCGGCCACGCGCGCGAGCGCCGGCCGGCTGAGGACGAGCTCCGTCACGACGAGCGCGAGCGTGGTGTGGGTGTCACCGGGTCGGCGGCGGTACCCGCG
>JAJZMW010000100.1 GCA_021848165.1 Thermoplasmata archaeon | reverse complement strand
GGTCGAAGAGGACTAGGCACGGGCGCCGCGGTGCCCCCGGCGCGGGGCATACGTTAAGCCCCCGCTCTGGTCGTCCGGTCCGATGCCTTCCGACTCCGCTCTTCGGACCCGCGTGGCGATCGTGGGAGCCGCCCGGACGCCGATCGGCCGCTACCTCGGTTCGCTCCGGGAGATCCCCCCTCCGCGGCTCGGAGCGCACGTCGCGCGGGCCGCCCTCGAGCGGGCGCGCATCGCGCCCGCCGATGTCGAGGACGTCCTCTTCGGACACGCCATTCAGGCGGGCGCGGGACAGAACCCGGCGCGCCAAGTCGGCCGGTGGGCCGGCGTGCCGGACCCGGCCGGGGCGACGACCGTGAACATGGTCTGCGGGTCCGGGATGAAGGCCCTCCACCTCGGGGTCGCCGAGATTCGGGCGGGAGCGGCGTCGATCGTCCTCACCGGCGGGATGGAGTCGATGTCGCGGGCTCCCTACTTGGTGTCGGGAGAGGCGCGATGGGGGTTCCACTTCGCCGATCGCTCCTTGGAGGATGCGATGCAGCGCGACTCGCTCAAGGACGCGTACGGCGAGCACGAACTGATGGGACTCACCGGCGAGCGCATCGCGGAAAAGTTCGGGCTCACGCGGGCCGAGATCGATGCCTACGCGGTGCGGAGCAATCACCGGGCGGCGGAGGCGGCCGAGCGCGGCATCTTCGATGCGGAGATCGTCCCCGTCCCCGAGGGCCTCGTCGGCGGATCGAAGGCGCTCGCGCGCGACGAGTGCGTCCGGGCCGACACGACCCTCGCGGGGCTCGCGCGCCTCCCGCCGGCGTTCCGGCCGGACGGGGTCCTGACGGCCGGCAACTCCTCGAAGCTGAGCGACGGCGCCGCCGCGATCGTCCTCGCGAGCGAGGCCGAGGTCGAGCGGCGGAGCCTCGAACCCCTGGCCTGGGTCCACTCCCTCGCGGTGAGCGGCGTCGACCCGGCCGATGTCATGGAGTCCCCGATCCCGACCGTTCGCAAGCATCTCGCGGCGGTGGGCCTCGCGCCCGGCGAGATCGACCGGGTGGAGCACAACGAGGCCTACGCGAGCGCCTCGCTCGCGATCCAACGGACGTTCGGCTGGGCGGACGAGCGGTTCAACGCCCACGGCGGGGCCGTGGCGCTCGGACACCCGATCGGCGCGAGCGGTGCTCGCATCGTCGTGACCCTGATCCACGAGATGCTCCGAAGCCACTCCCGCCGCGGGTTGGCGACGCTGTGCATGGGCGGCGGCAACGGCCTCAGCACGCTCCTCGAGCGGGCGTAACGACCGGCGCCCCCGCGCCCGAGGGGCTCGACTAGCGGGGGTGGCGGCGCTCGTTCGTGAGGAGCCGGAGCCCCGTCAGCGCCTCGATCCGACGGAGCGCGAGGGCGGCCGCCGGGCGATCGCCGCGCTGGGCGCGCGACGCGGCGGCGCGATCGAGGGCCTGGGCGAATCGGTGGATCCGCCCGAGGGCCCGATCCGCTCCCAGCTCCACGGCCAGATCGGCCTCCACTCCGGCGGCGAGGCGGCGGAACCGCTCCGCGCGCACCGACCCCCCGGCCCCGGCCGCGACGGACCGTTGGAGCGTGCGGCGCACGCTCGCCAGCTCTCGGGCGGCGCGGGCCATGGCGGCGGTCTCCCAGTTGACCGGTCGGGTCCGAGGGGTCCCGAGAAGATACCAGCGTAGGGCGCTCGGACCCCACCGACGCACCGCGGGTCCCAGATCGACCAGATTGCCGGTCGATTTCGAGAGCTTCTTCCCATCCTTCAGGACGAAGCCGGTGTGGAGGAACCCTCGGGCGAACGGCGATCCGCGCAGGGCGAAGGCGATCTCGTTCTGCGCGTAGTGATGCGGGAAGATCAGGTCCTGCCCTCCCCCTTGGAGGTCGGCCGGCACGCCGAGGTACCGCTCGGCCATCGCGTAGCACTCGAGATGCCATCCCGGCACCCCCGGGCCCCAGGGGCTCATCCACGACGGCGCCGGGGGCTCCTGGCGGCGCCAGACGGTGAACTCCCGGAGGTCCAGCGGAGGGACCGCCACCTCGGGGTCCTCTCGGACGCGGTGGCGCTCGAGCTCGGTGGCGACCGCGAAATTCCGCCGGCGCGTGCTCTCGGGGGGCCGATAGAACCAGGCGTCGCCGACCCGGTGGACGCGCCCGGTCCGGTCGAGCCGGCGCGCGAACCGCACCATGTCGGCGACGAAGTCGCTGGCCCGAGGAGCGTAGGTCGGACGCAACACCCCGAGCGCATCGAGATCGGCGAAGAACCGACGCTCTTCGCGTCGGCTCAGGACCATCGGGGGGATCCGCAACGCCCGCGCCCGGTGGGTGATCTTGTCCTCCACGTCCGTGATGTTCATCGCGTGGCGGACGGGGACCCCGGTGGCGGCGAAGTATCGCCGCACGAGGTCGAAGTAGAGGTAGGTCCGCCCGTGCCCGACGTGCGCCGGCGCGTAGACGGTCGGCCCGCAGACGTACATCGTCACGGGGCGCCGCCCGATGCCGAGGCGGGTCGTCCGCTCCGTGCGGGTGTCCCGGTAGGAGATCGGCATCGCGTCCGCGTCGGCCCGCGGGCGGATATCCCTTTGGGGCGCGCGAACTCCGCTCCGTTCGAAAGCTAGATTGAAATGGCCCCGTGCGCGTCCGCGATACGGGACCGCTCGATGGAAACGCTCTTCCTGCTCGCCGAGGTCGACGTGACCCAGCTCGCCACGGTCCTCGCGAGGGTCCGCGCCGTCCCGCACGTCACCGAGGTCGAGGCGGTGACCGGCCCGTTCGATCTGATCATCAAGATCCGGGCCGATCACATCAACGAAGCGCTGGACGTGGTGATGCAGCGGATCCGACCGATCCCCGGGATCAAGAGCACCGAGACGCTCGTCACGGTCACGGACGGGTGAGCCGAGGCGCGACCCCCCCCGCTCGGGGGATAAATAGGGGCCTGCCTTCCGATCGGGGGCCATGGTCGCGGTGGGAGAATCGGCCCCGGATTTCGAAGCGAAGCTGCAGGACGGTCGCGCCTTTCGGTTCTCGTCGACGAAGGGGAAGCCCCGGATCCTCTACTTCTACCCGAAGGCGGACACGCCGGGATGCACCATCGAAGCGAAGGGCTTCCGGGACCGGTACGCCGAGTTCCAAGCGAAGGGCGTCACGATCGTCGGTGTGAGCACCGACACCTGCGACGAACAACTGGCGTTCGCCAAGAAGTACGGGCTTCCCTTCGCCCTCGTCGCCGACGGCGCGCAGGCGGCCGCCAAAACCTACGGCGTCCTCGCGCCGGCCGGCTACGCGCGCCGCGTGAGCTTCTTCATCGCTCCGGACGGCCGCGTCGAGGAGGTCGTGGACACGAGCGCCGCCGACAAGCACCTCGCCCGCGCCGCCGAGCGCTACCTCACGGCGTAGTGCGCCCGCCGTCGCCGGAGCCCGGCGCCTGGGCCGCCGAT
>JAJZMW010000116.1 GCA_021848165.1 Thermoplasmata archaeon | reverse complement strand
CGGGAGAAGGAGCTGTTTCTCGAGCGGGTCGAGCGGATCCTCACCCGGACCCGCTACCCCGCGCACAAGCGACGCGGTTTAATCCTCCTGTTTCGTCGGGTCTTGGGACGCGCGAGCCCGACGGAAGCCGAGTATCGGATGATGCTCGGCCTCCTCCGCAGCGTCGATCGTCAACTTCCCAAGGCACCTCCATGAACGGCAACACCGAATGGCTCCGAGGACGCGGCATCGGCCGCGAACGCTTCGCCGGCTATCTCGCCGACTACCTGACCGAGCTCGGCTACGAGGTCGCTCGCGCCGAGGAGACCGAGCCTCCGCGGAGCCGGGTCGCGGCCCATCTCGCGAAGATGAACCCGTCGATCCCCGCCTCCGCGAAGGAGCTCTCCTTCACGTTCTACCCGACGAGCGGTGGCTGCGGAGCGGCCTGGGACGCCCCCCGCGCCCTCGTCGCGGGCGACGAGGGTCGAATGGACCGGTTCGTCCGCGAGCTGACGACGCACCTCGAGCGCGTGATCGCCACGGAGAGCCACATGGCGTCGAAGGTGGTCCGACCCCCCGTGAGCCAGCTCCCCTGGCGGGCCCCGACCCAGGCCGCCGAGCCCGCCTAGGGCCGGGGCGCTCGAGCGCGGGCCTACTTCGCTTCGTCCTTCTTCTCGGCGTCCTCGCCCTTGTAGCCCTTCTTCATGCCCGAGGCGAACCCCTTCGCCCCCGAGACGAGCCCCCGCCCGAGCTTTCCGGCGACCACGCCCGTCTCCTTCGCCACGTGGGTCGTTCCCCCGACCGCTCGGGTCCCGAAGGTCAGTTCCGTCCCGCAGGCGCTGCAGTTCTTCGATCCGTCCGCGACTTCCGCTCCGCAACTTGGGCACTTCATCGACGTATGCCTCGTCCCTCTCCAAGCCATCGGGGGGGTTGAATTGTTCGCCTCCCCCGGTTCCCGCGGGATTCGCCCGGTTCCCTCCTCCAACGGACGACGCTCTCTCCCGAACGCGGCCAGTTGTCTTTAAATACAACCGCTTTTCTACCGAATCCGACCACCCAGAGGAAACTCGGGGGGAAAGGAAGAGCCATGTTGACAGGACAAACGCCGATTCTGGTGCTGAAGGAAGGAACGAAGCGGGAGAAGGGACGCGGAGCCCTCTCGAACAACATCGCCGCGGCGAAGGCGATCGCCGACGCGGTGCGCTCGACGCTCGGCCCGCGCGGACTCGACAAGATGCTCGTCGATTCGATGGGCGATGTCGTCGTCACGAACGACGGCGTCACGATCCTCAAGGAGATGGATGTCGAGCACCCGGCCGCGAAGATGCTGGTCGAGGTCGCCAAGACCCAGGACCAGGAAGCGGGCGACGGCACGACGACCGCGGTCGTCCTGACCGGCGAGCTCCTGAAGCGCGCCGAGAGCCTGATCGAGCAGAACATCCACCCGACGATCATCAGCCAGGGCTACCGCCTCGCCTCCACGAAGGCGCTCGAGGTCCTCAACCAGGTCGCGCAGAAGGTCTCGATCGACGACCACGCGAAGCTTCGAGAGATCGCCGACACGGCGATGGCCTCGAAGTCGGTCTCCTTCAACCGGGAGATCCTCGGGGAGATCGCCGTCAAGGCGGTCACCGCGGTCGCCGAGAAGAAGGAGTCGGGCTACTACGTCGACCTCGACAACATCCAGCTGATCAAGAAGCAGGGCGGCGCCATGGGCGACACCCAGCTGATCGAGGGCGTCATCGTCGACAAGGAGAAGGTGCACTCGGGGATGCCGAGCCGCGTCGAGAACCCGAAGATCGCCCTCCTGGACGCCGCGCTCGAGATCAAGAAGACCGAGATCGACGCCAAGATCGAGATCAACGACCCGACCCAGCTCAACGCCTTCCTCGCGGAGGAGGAGAACATGCTCCGCCGGATGGTCGAGCAGGTCAAGAAGTCCGGAGCGAACGTCGTCTTCTGCCAGAAGGGGATCGACGACCTCGCCCAGCACTTCCTCGCGAAGGAAGGGATCTACGGCGTCCGCCGCGTCAAGAAGTCCGACATGGAGAAGCTCGCGAAGGCGACCGGCGCGAACATCATCAGCAAGGTCAGCGAGCTCACCCCGCAGGACGTCGGCATGGCGGGAATGGTCGAGGAGCGGAAGATCGGGGAGGATTCCCTGACGTTCGTGACCGGCTGCAAGAAGGCGCGCGCCGTGAGCATCCTCATGCGCGGCGGCACCGAGCACGTGCTCGACGAGATCGAGCGCTCGCTCGATGACGCGCTCAACGTGGTCGCGGTCGCGGTCGAGGACGGCAAGTACGTCTACGGCGGCGGCGCGACGGCGAGCGAGCTCGCCCTCCAGCTGCGCGAGCACGCCGCGAAGGTCGGCGGCCGCGAGCAGATCGCCTTCGAGAGCTTCGCCGAGGCGCTCGAGGCGGTCCCGCGGACCCTCGCCGAGAACGCCGGGCTCGACCCGATCGACATCCTGATCGAGCTGCGCAAGTCCCACAAGGCCGGTAAGAAGACGATGGGCGTCAACGTCTACGGCGGCAAGGTCGACGACATGAGCGCGCTCAACGTCATCGAGCCGATCCGCGTCGGACGCCAGGCGATCGAGAGCGCGACCGACGCCGCCGTCATGATCCTGCGGATCGACGACGTCATCGCCTCGAAGTCGAGCCCCGCCCCGTCCGGGGGCGGTGGCGGCGGCCCCGGCGGCATGGGCGGGATGGGCGGCATGGGTGGCATGGGCGGCGGCATGGGCGGGGATTTCGAGGACTAGACCCCCCCGGACGACCGACCGAAACCGTTTCCGCTTCGGCCGTCGACCCGTGAGGTCGGCGGCCGAGACCCTTCTTTTTCCGTCCTCGGCTTCGTGCGAGGAGGCACGTTCGGAGTTGGGCCGGGCCCGACGTTCGCGGGGGCGTCTCGCGCGCCCGCCTCGAGGAGAGGGCCGGCGCTTCGCGTTCAGAGATAATCTTTCCAGCGACCGGGAAGGTGGCGGCTCCACCGACTCCGGTAGTTCTCGTAGACGTAGGCGCGGAGGCGCGGCGGCAACCGATTGAGCCAGCGCGCCCCGAGCGGGTGCGGGGCCCGCTGGAGGACGAACGGCACCTCCCCGGCGATTGCGCCGGTCTCCCGGATCAACGTCGCGAACGGGGGAGCATCGGGTCGCGCGTAGACGATCAGGTTCTGGGCGTAGTACGTCGGCACACGTCGATCATCCGCCACACGGGGCCGGACCAGATCGAAGGCGACGAACCCCCGGGCGCGGAACTTCCGTGCCCAGTACTCGGGCCACTGCATGTTGACATGGTGGGCGCCCCCCTGGCTCGGGACCGCCGCGGAGAACGCCAAGACCGACCCGTGGCGGACCAGGCTCTCGACCAGTCGAT
Organism: Thermoplasmata archaeon; assembly: GCA_021848165.1. GTDB lineage: Archaea > Thermoplasmatota > Thermoplasmata > Lutacidiplasmatales > UBA184 > Lutacidiplasma. The sequence goes on along the minus strand of JAJZMW010000116.1, from coordinate 153 downwards.
CGGCATTCTCCGGTTCGATGTGCTCCGCGACCTCAAGGCAGATCACAAGGTCGAACCGACGGTGCAGGTCGAACCCGCGGTTCAGATCCTCGAAGCGCACGCACTCTCGGGGGATCGCCAGCGGGGCGCGGTGGCGACCCCGTCACGCCGGCC
>JAJZMW010000040.1 GCA_021848165.1 Thermoplasmata archaeon | reverse complement strand
CCGGGACAGTTCGACGCGAACGTCGAGTTCCTGCGCCAGCGCGCGGCGGCGAACGCCGCCGCCTAGCGGTCGACCATCGAGAGCGCGGCGTCGGAGTACCGGGCTCCCGCGGCGGCCCCGGGCCGGAAGAGCTCCTCGAGCCGCGCGCGATCGGCGGCGGAGAGCGAGAGGCCGGTCGCGGCGACGTTCTCCTCGAGGTAACGTCGGCGCTTGGTTCCCGGGATCGGCACGATGTCCGGGCCCTGCGCGAGGACCCACGCTAGGGCGATCTGCGCGGGGGTCGCCCCCTTCTCCTCCGCGATCGCCGCGAGGTGCCCGAACAGCGCAAGGTTCGCGTCGAAGTGCTCGGGCTGGAACCGCGGGATCCCCCGTCGGAAGTCGTCCGGGTCGAGCGCGGCGAGCGAGCGCACGGCCCCCGCGAGGAAGCCGCGGCCGAGCGGGCTGAACGGGACGAACCCGACGCCGAGCTCCCGGCACGTCGGCCAGAGCTTCGCCTCCGGCTCGCGCGTCCAGAGGGAGTACTCGCTCTGCACCGCGGCGATCGGGTGAACCGCGTGCGCGCGCCGCAGCGTGGCCGCGCTCACCTCCGAGAGCCCGAGGTGGCGGATCTTGCCCGCGCGGACGAGATCGGCCATCGCCCCGACGCTCGCTTCGATCGGGACCCGCGGGTCGACGCGGTGAAGGTAGTACAGATCGATCGTCCGCACCCCGAGCCGGCGGAGGCTCGCGTCGCACGCGGACCGGATGTGCTCGGGGGAGCCGTCGACCCGGTTCGGCCCACCGGCCGGGTCGGGGACGAACCCGCACTTGCTGGCGAGGACGACCTCCTCCCGGTGATCGCGCAGCGCCTCCCCGACCAGCTCCTCGTTGTGGAACGGGCCGTAGATGTCGGCGGTGTCGAAGAACGTCACGCCGAGCTCGAGCGCCCGCGCGATCGTCGCGAGCGACTCCGTCCGGTCGCCATGACCGTAGGACTGCGACATTCCCATGCAGCCGAGGCCGATCTCGCTGACCCGCGGCCCGTTCCGTCCGAGCGTTCGCGTGTTCATGCCGCGCCGAAGCGCCGGCGGTATTTCGGACCCGCGGCGCTCACGAGGCCCGAACGAGAAGGTGGCTGTCGCCGAACTCGTGCCAGAGATACCCCGCGTCGACCGCCGTCCGGTACGCGCGCCGGAGCCGCGGCGCCCCGACGAAGGCGCCGAGGAGCGCGAGGTGGCTCGACGCCGAGTCGTGCAGGCCGGTGAGGAGCGCGTCGAACGAACGGACCGGGCGGCCGGGACGAACGAAGAGGCGCGTGAAGCCGCGGACCGGCCGCACCCTCTCCCCGTCCCACGCCGACTCGAGGGCGCGGACGACGCTCGTGCCGACCGCCACGACCCGACCCCCGCGCCCCCGGGTCCGTTCGATCGCCGCGACCGTGGAGGCCGGGACCGCGAACGGCTCCGGATACATCGGCGCGTCCTCCACGCGCTCGCACGTGACCTCGAGGCTCGAGACCCCCGTGTGCAGGACGATCGGGGCGATCGCGATCCCCCGGGCGGCGAGGGCGCGCACCACGCGCGCGGAGAACGGGCGGGCGGCGCTCGGCATCTCCGCGCTCCCCTCGACCCGCGCGAAGACGGTCTGGTAGCGTTCGAGCGGGTAGTCGCGCGCGACGTAGGCATAATGGATCGGGCGCCCCGCCGCGCGGACCGCCGCATCGATCGGGGCGGCGAGGGCGAGGAAGAGGAGCCGAGGCTGGCCCGGGAACTCGCCCACCACGCGCGCGCGGACCCCGGCGAGGTCGAACGCATCCCCCGGGGCGAGCGGCAGCGGGCCGGGCCGCTCGGAGGACCAGCGCGGCTCCGCGAGCCAGAGCCGTTCCCCGTAGCGCGTGGAGAGATGGACCCGGAACGCCCCGAACGTCCCCCGCCCCTCGAGGGCGGCCGGGAGGGTCGCGCTCTCGTTCACGACGAGCAGATCCCCCGGCGTCAGGAGGTCGGGGAGATCGCGGAACCGCCGGTGCCGGTCCTCCTCCGGCGTGCTCACGAGGAGGCGGACCTCGTCGCGGGCGAGGCCTCGCTCCTCCGGGGGGGCCCGCGCCGAGAGATCCTCCGGCCGGTCGAAGAGGATCTCCTCGCGCCTCACGTCGGCACCTCCCATCGGTCGTCCTGGGCGCGGAACCGGTGGCCGCTGATCCGCGCGGCGTCCTGCTCGAGGAGCCACGCCCAGAAGGGGATCGTGACCTCGGGCCGGGGCCGATCGGAGATGTCCTCGCCGGGGAAGGCGGCCTGATGCATCGCGGTGCGCAGATCGCCCGGGTCGACGCTGACGACGCAGATCCCGTCCGCCCGGAGCTCGTTCGCGAGCGTTCGGCTGACGAGGTCGAGCGCCGCCTTGCTCGCGCCGTAGCCGCCCCACCCCGGATATCCGCCGAGGGCGGCGTCGCTCGAGATGTTGACGACGCGTCCCCGCGCGCGACCGAGCGCCTCGCGGAACGCCCGCACGAGAGCGAGCGGCGCGATCACGTTCGTCGCGTAGACGCGCGCGAGCTCGTCGGGGGGATAGGAGAGCAGCGGAGGGAGGGGGGACGGACCGAGCTCGCTCGCGTTGTTGACGAGGAGGTCGAGCCCGGCCGAGGGGCCGACCGCCGCGGCGATCCGGTCCTGGTCCGCGGGCCGGGAGACGTCGGCCGGGACGATCCGCACGTCCGTCCCGAGCGGGGCGAGCCGCGCGCGGACGGCCTCGAGGCGTTCGGCGCGACGGGCGACCAATACCAGATCGTAGCCCCGTCCTGCCAGGAAGCGGGCGAGGGCGGCGCCGAGGCCCTCGCTCCCGCCGGTGACGAGGGCGAGCGGGCTCATCGCGGCCCCTCCTTCTCGCGGATCCAGAACCGGCAGACCGGATCGCCCGCGACGACCCGATGGCTCACTCCGACGCGGGCGCGCAGGAGGGACTCGAACATCCTCCGCTCGACCTCGCACGCCTCGGGGTACGCCCCCACGAGCGCGAGGATCGGACAATTGTGCTCCCGCAGCTCGATCGCCCCCTGGCGGCGGCCGCCGACCTCCGCCATGTAGCCTCCCTCGGAGCGGACCGTCGCGAGGTTCTCGACCCGGCGGGCGAGCGTCGGCGCGTCGATCTCGGCGAAGTGCCGGTCGGAGAGTTCGTGGGCGCGGTCCTGCAGGAGCTCGACGACGGCGGGGCGTCCGAGGCGCCGCTCGATGAACCCGAGCGCCCATCGGCTCATCTCGGCGTAGCTTTGCGGGAAGAGCTTCGTCGCCTCCTCGCTCAAGGTGAAGCAGACGGCGGGCCGTCCGACCGCGCCGCGACGGTAGCTCCGCCCGACGAACCCGCGGGCCTCGAGCTGCTGGAGATGGACGAGCGTCGCCGACTTGCTGAGATGCGCCGCGCGGGCGAGCTCCCCGAGCGTCGAGGTCGGCGCCCGCTTGAGCTCGAGCAGGATCGTGCGCTTCGCTCCCGCGAAGCTCCGCGCCCCCTCGCTCTCCGCCGTCGCGCGCGCCGCCATCGATCGTCG
>JAJZMW010000103.1 GCA_021848165.1 Thermoplasmata archaeon | reverse complement strand
GGAGCTCGTCGCGCGCCTCTCCCACGCCGCGCCGGCGTCCGGCCTCGCCGAGGCGGAATGGGGGGAGCTGCTCGAGTACCTCGAGGGGCTCGGCCTCGCCCGCGCGGTCGACGGGCGGATCGCGCCCGGGCGGGGCACGCTCGATCGGTTCTACGCGACCCTCTCGCTGATCCCCGAGGAGCGCACCTACCGGTTGCGGGACATCGGCAGCCGCCGCCCCATCGGGACCCTGGACGAGCGGTTCGTGCTCACGCAGATCCTCTCGCAACCGGAGGAGATCTTCCTCCTCCACGGCCGCACCTGGAAGGTCGTCGAGCACCGGGAGGACGAGCTGCTGGTCGAGGCGGTCAACGAGATCGGGCAGGAGCCCCGGTGGGCCGGGGAGGACCTTCCGGTCCCGTTCGACGTCGCCCAGGAGATCGGGCGGGCGCGCCGTCGTGGCGACTACGAGCTCTACCCGGTCTCGGCGGCGGATCGGAGCCGCCTCGCCGAGCGACGGAGCGCCACGATCGCGGTCGGTCCGCTCGCGGACGACGAGCGGATGACCGTGACCGTCGACGGCCGGCTCGCGATCTACGGGGCCTGCTTCGGAACGCGCACCAACGAGACGCTCGCGCTCGCCCTCGCGTCGCGCCTCACGGACCGCTTGGGCGGTCGGGTCGAGATCGCCTCGGTCGAGCCGACCTCGATCGTTCTCGAGCTCCCGGTGGCGCTCGATGCCCCGGCCCTCATCGATGCCGTCGCGATCCCTCCCGAAGAGCTCTCTCCCCTCCTCGAGCGCCTGGTCCCCGTTGGGCTCGAGTACCGCTGGGTCTTTCTGACGGTCGCCCGGAAGTTCGGACTCCTGCCGCCGAGCGTCGACCCGCGGGACCTGCGGGGGCTCGATCCGCTGCTCGACGCGAGCCGCACGACGCCGCTCGGCGAGGAGACCCTCGAAAAGACGCTCCACGATCGCCACGACCTCGACCACGCCCGGCAGGTCCTCGAGCGGATCCGCGACGGCGCGCTCCGGGTCGAAGCGGCGCCGAAGGGACCGCTGACGGAGGCGGCCCTCTCCCGGCTCCGATGGCGGGTCGCCACCGACACGCCTCCGCCGACCCTCCTCCGCGCGCTCCGCGAGCGCCTCGGTCGCGAGCCGATCGCGCTGGTCTGCCTACGGTGCGGGTTCGCGCGGACGATCACCCCGGATCGATACCGCGCCGAAGGAGGGAGCGTGTGCCGGCTCTGCCGGGGCGCGCTGAGCGCGGCGATGAGCCCGCGGCGCAGCGAGGAGATCGAGCGGCTCGTCCGCTACGCGAAGCGGAAATGGAAGGCGCGGGACCGCGCCGCGCCGGCCCCGACGCGCGGCCGTCGCCCCCGTGCGGTGGACGCGGGGATCGAGCCGCTCGTCCGCGCCGCGTACACCTCGGCGGAGCTCGTCGCGCACTACGGGGAGCGCGCGCTGTGGGCCCTCGCCGCGCGGGGGGTCGGCCCCGAGACCGCCCGACGCCTGCTCGCCCGACTGTACCGGAGCGACGACGAGTTCGTCGCCGAGCTCGTCCGGGCGGAGCGGAACTACGCGAAGACCCGGGCGTTCTGGGACTAGCGCGACTCCGCGAGGCGGCGCACGAGGTCGAGCACGACGGGGCGGGGCGCGTCCGTCCGGATCGCCGACTCCCGCGGATGCCCGCGGGCCGCCCGCGCTCCGCTCCCCCGCAGTCCGGCCAAGATCGCCGCCATCGGCAGGGGCTCGGCCAGGTGGAGCGCGCGGGCGAGCTCATTCGGTTCGTAGTAAAAGGGGGTGTCGACCGCCGCCTCCTCGCGGAGCCGGGCAAGGAAGCGACGTCCCTCGTCGGGCCGCGCGGCGGTCGCGGGGACCTCGAGGCCGCGCACCCATTCCTCCTCCGCCAACGGTCCGAGCCAGAGCGGGCCGAACGGTGCGCCGGCCCCGAGCGAGGGACCCGTCCAGGTCGCCTCCTCGATCGTCCCGATCGGCACCGACGAGGGAGGTTCCCCCGGGCTCCGTCGCACGGCCAGATAGGTGCGGAGGTGGTGATCGTGGACGTAGGAGAGGAGCGGTCGCGCCCGCCAGCCGGCCGAGGCGGCGCTGTGGACCAGCGCGGCGATCAGGATCCGCAGGCCCCCTTCCGGCCCGAGGCGGCCCCGGACGGGTCGGGCGCCGTAGAGGCGCTCGCACGCGCCGCGGGTCGCTCCGGCGAGGACCATCGTGTCGGTCGCGGTGATCCCCACGATCGCCGGATCGTCGACCGCCGCCCAGAGCGCCGCGAGGTACGGGAGCGGCGATCCGTACGGATCCAGGTCGACGTAGCCGAATCGTCGCCCGTCCGGGCGCGGGAGACGCGCGTCGTGCGCCCCGACCGCGATCGGGACCGCGGCGCCGAGCCGGGCCGCGTTCTCCCGGGCGACCTCGAGGGCCCGCGGATGGAGTTCGGTGATCTCGAGGGAGTCGAGCCAATCGCTCTCGGCGATCACGCGCAATCCCCGCACCCCGGTCGCCCCGAGCATCTCCCAGGCGGCCACGCGGCCCGGCCCCCGCGAGCGCGCGCGCCGGGCGACGGCGACGTTGAGGTCGCGATCGAGCGCCATCGCCGGGTTGTAGAAGACCGGCGCGCGCTCTCCCGGGCCCCGTCGCTCGGGCGCGGCCGGGAGCCAGAGCTCGGTCCCCCCTTCGCGCCCGCGACGCACGCCGGGGCCGAACGGCCCGGCGACGTCCGGCTCAGTGCGCACGGCCGGTGAGGAGGTGGACGACCTTGAACGCGAGGAGGTTCTTGTTCACGGGCGTGACCTCGAGGAGCCGGAGCTCGTCGCGCCGGCGGATGTCCTGCAGGAGGGGATTGCGGGACTTCTTGTGGAGGGTCATGACGATCGACTTGCTCGAATCGAGCGTGTCGACGATCGCCTGCGTGAACGCATCGCTGTCGACCTCCATCTTGCCCACCTCGTCGATCACGATCACGTCCGCGTTCTCCCGCGCGCCCGCGAGCGCGCGGGTGCCGAGATCGTCCAGGGCCTGCACGTTCACGCCGAACCGCCCGGAGCGGACGCGCGACTTGATCGACTCGTGCGCGAAGACCTGGTTCTCCTTCGAGAGCCAGTCGACGAGCCGGAACCCCGTGCGACGGCTCTTCTCGACGATCGGCTCCGTGACGACGCCGCCGACCTTGATCCCTTCCTGCTCGAGGAGCTGGATGATGCGCAGGAGCGTTTGGGTCTTGCCCGAGCCCGGGAGACCCGTGATGCCGATCTTCACTGGGGCGGTCGGACGTCGAGGCACTGGCGAATTCTCCGTGCGAACCGTCGTCACTCGGCGAGTCGATAATAAGGCATCGTGACGCGCTCGACCTCGGCACGATGAGCGAGCCCCGCGATCGCGCGCCGTCGGTCTATCCCGTTCGGGAGGACACGCTGCTGCTCGCTCCGTTCGCCCGCGCCGGTCCGGGTCGCCGCGTCGCGGAGGTCGGATGCGGCACCGGGCTCGCCGCCCGCTGGGCCGCCGCCTCCGGGGCCCGGGTCGTCGCGACCGACC
>JAJZMW010000058.1 GCA_021848165.1 Thermoplasmata archaeon | reverse complement strand
AGAGCATCTTAACGGCGGAGCCCTCTAGCGATGGGCGGGGGGGCGCGTGACCGAGATCCTGCTCGGCACCAGCGGCTGGGACTACCCCGAGTGGGTCGGACCGGTCTACCCGAACCGCGGGGCGGAGGACAAGCTGCGCTACTACGCCGGCCGCTTCCCGATCGTCGAGGTCAACTCGACCTTCTACCACCTCCCGAGCGTCGGCGTGGCGGCGTCGTGGGTCCGGCGGACGCCGACGCGCTTTCGGTTCGCGGCGAAGTTCCCGCAAACGATCACGCACGAGAAGCGGCTCGTGGGAGCCGAGGAGGAGCTGCGCCAGTTCCTCGCGGTCCTCCGGCCGATCCAGGAGGCGAAGAAGCTCGCCGCGGCGCTCGTGCAGCTGCCCCCGTCCCTCCAGTTCGAAGCCGGCACGGTGCGCGCCTTCTACGAGAGCCTCCCGCGCGATCTCCCGGTCGCGGTCGAGTTCCGGGAGCGAAGCTGGTTGACGCCCGAGTCGTTCGCGCTGCTCCAGGAGTTCTCCCTCGCCCACGTCATCGTCGACGAGCCGCTCCTGCCGGTCCAGCTCGAGGTGACCGCCCCGTTCGCCTACATCCGCTGGCACGGGCACGGCGCGCCGCTGTGGTACGACTACCGCTACTCCGACGAAGCGCTCCGCGCCTGGGTCCCGCGGGTGCGCGAGGTGGCGAAGTCGGCCGCGACGATCTACGGGTTCTTCAACAATCACTTTCGCGGCGACGCCGCGGCGAACTGCTCGTCCCTCACCGAGCTGCTCGGCCTTCCGCCCCCTCCGTGGAGCTCGCGCCTCGGCTAACCCCGGTGCCGGGGGCCGCCCCGACCCTCCCCCCTTCGCTCGACCGAGGTTTCGATCTCCCCCTCTCCGCTCCGGCCCGGTCGACCGTTCCGAAACGCGAACTCCCGGCCGACCCTAGCCGAGGCGGAGGAGAGGCGCTACCGCGGGGCGCAGGAGCCTCCCACGGTGACCGCGGAGGACCTGGTGGCCTTCGCGTGCGCGGGGGTCCCGCGCCCGGTCGCCGGGGTGCGTCGTGCCCCCTTCCCGGAATCGCCGGGCTCGCAACGGTCGACGATCTCGCGGGACGGCCTCTTCCCCCGGCTCCGGCGAGGCGCCGCGCTCCCGAAACACCTCTCGGGAGGCGTTTCGCCCGCCCCGAGCCGGCCGCTTTAGGAGCCCGTCCCGCTCGGACGGGGCACCATGAGCGAATCGCTCCCGTTCCCGATCCCCGCGATGCTCCTCGCGGGGCCCTCGGCCGCCGACCCCGTCGGGGAGGGCGACATCGCCCCGCCCCCTCGCGTGGCCGGGATCCCGTTCCGGGGGCGCCGGACGGCGACCCCGCGCGCGCCCGCTCCGCTCCTCCCCGAGGCGCCGGGGATCCTCCCGTGGCTCGCCCGCCGCTTCGCCCCGGGGGAGGCGACGGTCTGGTGGGGCCGCCCCTCGGCGATCCAGCCGCTCCTCGAGCTGCTCTACGCGGGGAGCGCGGCGGTCGACGGGGAGATCTCCCTCCTCGAGGGGGAGAACCGGTTCCATCCGTACCGCATCGGGGAGCTCGGGCGCCTCTTCGGGATCGCGCCGGAGGTGGTCCTCCGCCGGATCCGGATCGCCCGGGCGTTCACCGTCCACCAGCTCGTCGCGCTCGTCGACGGATGGGCGGAGGAGGCGCGACGGCGGCGTCCGACCCTGCTCGTCGCGCACGAGCTCCCGCGCCTCTTCGAAACGGGGGACGTCCGGCCCGAGGAGCGAGAGGCGCTCCTGCGCCACGTCGCGCGGACCTTGCGCGCGCTTCTCTCGAGGATCTCCGTCCCGCTCCTCCTCCTCCTGGAGGACGGGGGGTTCGAGCGGTTCCCGGGCCTGCTCGAGGAGGGCCCCCGCTTCTGCGACCTCGTCGCCGTCCTCCGCCATCCTCGCGGCCTCGCGCTGCGATCGTACCGCGACGACGCGCGCGTCCGCCTCGTCCGCCGGCCGGACGGCCAGCGGGGGATCGAGGAGTTCGGCGCCGCGTCCGATCCACCGGAGGTGATCGCATGGGCCGCACCGCGCCGACCTACCGCCAAGCCCTGGACGAGCGCCTGAAGCGCTGGGACGAGTTCGAGCGCCTCCTCACGACGCGCGAGGAGCGCGAGGCGTTCGCGCTCCTGCGCACGGGGGCCCGCCGCTACGTCGCCCAGGCGACCCAGGTCGGGAGCCCCGACCTGCTCGAATCGATCCTGCTCTCCGTCCTGCTCGACCTCGCCCGGCGCCTGCCGCGCGAGCCGGCGCGGGGCCCGTAGGGCGTCGCACCTCGGGGAGGGGGCGCATGCGGGAGACCCCCGACGCCTGGCTCCTCGACATCACCGAGAGCGCCGACGGCCGCTCGCTCCTCCTGTGGACCCGGGAGCGGGGCGACGCGGGGAAGGTCCGATCGGAGGCGGTCGCCCACCGTCCTCCGTTCCGCGTCGCCGTGCCGCGGGCGGAGCGCGCCGGCGTCGTGCGCGAGCTCCTCGACCGGCCCGACGTCGACCGCGTCGAGCGGTCGGTCGAGCGCCCGTCCCTCTTCGACGAGCGTCCGCGGGAGCTCCTCGTCGTCACGCCGCGCTCGAACCGGGAGCGGCGCCGCCTCGCCGAGTGGATCGATCGCCGCGGCGACTTCCACCGCTTCCTCCTCTTCGACGTCGATCTCGCGCCGGCGCAGAGCTACCATCTCGCCCACGACCTCTACCCATTCGCCCCGGTCGTGCGCGCGGGCGGTCGGTGGGTCGCGACCGAGCCGGCGGAGCGGGTCGATTACGAGGGCCCCCCGCTGCGCTCCGCGGCGCTCGAGATCGCGCTCGCCGGCGGACGTCGCTGGCCGGTCCCCGGCGCGCCGATCGAGTCGATCCGGCTCGGCGCCGAGCGGATCGAGGGGCCGGAAGAGGAGCTCCTGCGGGCCCTGCCGCGCGCGATCGACGCCCTCGATCCGGACGTGGTGCTCACCCACGGCGGGGACGCCTTCGACCTGCCGTGGCTCTACGGCCGCGCGGCGGCGCGCGGCCTCTCCGACGCCGAGTTCGTCCTCGGGCGGAGCCCGCAGCGGCACGGCCCGAGCCGGGCGGCCCGCTCCTACGCGAGCTACGGCCGCATCCTCCACTCGGCGGCGGCGTTCGATCTCCCCGGCCGCTTCCACATCGACCGGGAGAACTCCTTCCTCTTCGAGGAGACCGAGCTCCCCGGTCTGGTCGACGCGTCGCGCCTCTCCCGTCTGAGCCTGCAGGCGGTCGTGCGCCAATCCCCCGGGACCTGCTTCAGCGCGATGGAGATCGCGCAGGCGGTCCGCGCGGGGCGGCGCATCCCCTGGAAGAAGAACCGGCCCGAGCGGTTCCGCACCGCCGAGCACCTGGTCGCGGCGGACCGGGGCGCCTCGATCCTCCGCCCCCCGGTCGGCGTCCACGGCCACCTGGACGAGTTCGACTTCGCGAGCCTCTTCCCCCAGATCATGGTCCGGCACAACCTCTCCGCCGAGACGCTCGACTGCCGCTGCTGCCCGACGAGCCCGCACGTCGCCCCCGGGCTCGGCTATCGGTCGTGCAGGCGGCGG
>JAJZMW010000079.1 GCA_021848165.1 Thermoplasmata archaeon | reverse complement strand
CAACAACATCCACACGATCGACGGCGGCACGCACGTCGTCGGCCTCCGCGCGGCGCTGACGCGGACGCTCAACGACTACGCGAAGGGCCACGGCCTGATCAAGTCCGACAAGGAGTCGCTCTCGGGCGACGACGTCCGGGAGGGACTGAGCTGCGTCCTCTCGGTCAAGCTCCTCGAGCCGCAGTTCGAGGGGCAGACGAAGGCGAAGCTCGGCAACTCCGAGGTGAAGGGCCAGGTCGAGAGCGCCGTGAACGAAAAGCTCTCCGAGTACCTCGAGGAGCATCCGTCCGTCGCCCAGTCGCTGTTGCAGAAGGCGATCCAAGCCTCCCAGGCGCGCGAGGCGGCCCGCAAGGCCCGGGAACTGACCCGGCGCAAGGGGCTCCTCGAGGGCGGGGGGCTGCCCGGGAAGCTCGCCGACTGCCACTCGCGGGACCCCGCGGAGTGCGAGCTGTTCATCGTGGAGGGGGACAGCGCCGGGGGGACGGCGAAGCAGGGGCGCGACCGGGAGTTCCAGGCGATCCTGACCCTCTCGGGGAAGATCCTCAACGTCGAGAAGGCGCGCCTCGACAAGATGCTCCAGAACGAGGTGATCCGCAACATCCTCACGGCCGTCGGCTACGGCATCGACAACGGCGACGACCTCTCGCGCCTGCGCTACCACAAGATCGTCATGATGACCGACGCCGACGTCGACGGCGCCCACATCCGGACGCTGTTGCTCACGCTGTTCTACCGCAAGATGCCGGCCCTCATCACCGAGGGCCACGTCTACATCGCCCAGGCTCCGCTCTACCGGATCCAGAAGGGAGCCAAGCACGTCTGGGCCTACTCCGACGACGAGCGCGACCGGGCCGTCACGGAGTTCGGCGGGATGAAGGGGGTCACGATCCAGCGCTACAAGGGGCTCGGGGAGATGAACGCCGAGCAGCTCCGCGACACCACGATGAAGCCGGGGTCCCGGACCTTGCTCCGGGTCACGATCGACGACGCGCAGCAGGCGAACGCGCTCTGCACGATCCTGATGGGCGAAGAGGTCGAACCCCGCCGCGCCTACATCCAGGAACACGCGGTCGAGGTCACGAACCTCGACATCTAGGGGGAGCTCGCTCCGTGCCCGACTTCGGATCGGTCGCGGAGGCCCTGCACGAGGTCGGCCTCGCGATCGCGGTCCCTCCGATGCGGCCGTCGTTGGTGCGCGGGCCCCGCGGGACCGTCGTCCCGATCGCGCTCCTCGGAGCGGACCTCGCGGTCGACTGGCGCGGGTGCGTCGTTCTGGACGGCTCCGTGCGGTTCATCGGCGCGCCCGTCGCGGGGATCGGCCCGGCGCACCCGAGCGGGCGCCCCGAGACCGATCGCCTCGTCGCCCTCGTCACCGCGAGCGCGCTCTCCCTCCTCGAGCGCGCCGAGGAGATCGACGAGCGCCTCACGGAGATCCCGATCTCCGACGTCGGTCGCCCGGCCCCCTCGCTCGAGGCGCTCCATCGTTCCCTCCTCGTCACGCGACGCCACACGGGCCGGCTCGGGGCGATCGTCGCCGAGCTCGGGGGGCCGCTCGCCCCCGCCTTCCCGGGGATCGGCGACGGCTACGCGGAGCTCGCGGCGCACGTCGACCGCGTCCAACGCCTCGTGCAGAGCGCCGAGGGCACGCTGCGCGACATCGTCCTGATGCGCACCTCGGCGGAGAGCAACCGGATCAGCGAGACCGCGAACCGGCTCGGGGAGGTCTCCAACCGCGTCAGCTCGCTCGCGAACAACTCGAACGTGCGGATGCTCGGGATCGCCTACCTCGCGCTGATCGTCGCCCTGATCGGCGCCGTCTTCCTGATCCCGGAGACGGTCGCGACGATCCTATCGATGCCGAGCGCGACGTACGTCAACGGCGACTGGGTCAGCGCGATCCTCCTCCTCTCCGCGGCGGTCCCGCTGGCGGTGATCTTCACGCGGCCGTGGATGATCCGCATCCTTCGCGGGCTCGCCTCCTACGAGGCGCGCAGCCAGGAGGGGATCGACGACATCCCCGAGACGACCCCGTCCGGCCGCCCCCGGCCGGGCCCGCCCGGGGTCGGCCCGAAGGGAGGGGGGCGCCCGTGAGCGCGTCGCCGTCGCCGCCCGGACCGGCCGTGTACGCGGACGCCCTCCTCCTCACGCAGGACGACCGGCGGCGCGTCCTCCGCGGTGACGTCCGGATCGAGGACGGTCGGTTCACGCACGTCGGGCCGAACGCCCCCCGCGACGGGGCGACGGTCCACGACGCGCGCCGGTTCGCCCTCGTGCCGGGGTTCGTGAACACCCACGGGCACGTCGCCATGGCGCCGCTCCGCGGCGTCGCCGACGACCGGGACCTCGCCGGCTTCCTCGAGGTCCTCTTCGCCGTCGACGCCCATCGGACCGACGACGACATCGAGACCGGCGCCGCGATGGGGATCGGCGAGATGCTCCTGAGCGGGACGACCTCGTTCCTCGACCTCTACTACGGGGAGGACGCCGTCGCGCGCGCGACGGAGCGGTGGGGGGCGCGCGGTTTCCTCGGGTGGGCCGTTCTCGATCCCGAGTTCACCACGCAGACCGGCACGCCGATCGACAACGCCCGGCGGTTCGTCGAACGCTGGCGCGGACGACCCCGGGTCACCCCGCTCGTGGCGCCGCAGGGGGTCTACGTCTGCGGGCGAGAGACGTGGCTTGCCGCGCGCCAGATCAGCGACGAGTTCGCGACGCTCTGCCACTACCACCTCGCGGAGACCCGCAAGGAGGTCCACGACCACGAGGCGAAGACCGGCCGCCGGCCGGCCCAGTGGCTCGACGAGATCGGGTTCCTCGGGCCCCGGCAGATCGCCGCGCACGCGGTCTGGCTCACCGGGGCGGAGATCGACGCGCTCGGCCGCCACCATCTCGGGATCGCCCACTGCCCGAGCTCGAACCTGAAGCTCGCCTCGGGGGGCTGCGCTCCGATCGTCGAGCTCGCCGAAGCGGGCGCCGTCGTCGGGCTCGGGACCGACTCGGTCGCCAGCAACAACTCGCTCAGCCTGCTCCGCGAGATGCACCTCGCCGGCCTCGTGCAGAAGAACCAGCGGTGGGACGCGAGCGCGCTCCCCGCCCAACGCCTGCTCGACCTCGTCACGCGGGAAGGGGCGCGGATGCTCGGCCGCGGCGCCGACCTCGGCTCGATCGAGGTCGGGAAGCGGGCCGACTTCTCGCTGGTCTCCCTGGAGCACCCGACGATGCAACCGGCCGAGCCCGCGACGATCGTCTCGCACCTCGCCTACTCCGCCTGGGAGGAGGCGATCGACTCCGTCTTCGTCGACGGGGAGGCGGTCGTGCGCGGTCGGACGCTCACCCGCGGCGACTTCTCCGAGGTCCGCCGGGCCGGCGCCGAGGTCGCGCGACGGTTGTGGTCGCAGCGACCCGGGGCGCGCTAACCGAGGCCGATCCGCCGCTCGATGGCCCGCTGGACCGCGCCCGCGATCGCCGCGGGCGGCTCGTCGATCCCGAGATCGCTCGTGCCGAGAAGTCGGCCCGTCTCCTCGGGGTCCCGGAGGCCGAAGACCTCCGCGTGCTGCGCCCGATCGATGCGGCGCGGCAGCGAGCCGTGATGGAGGAACCCGCGGGACGTGAGGTGCTGCGCCGCCCCCGAGAGGACGCGATCGTCGATCGTGAGCGCGCGG
>JAJZMW010000164.1 GCA_021848165.1 Thermoplasmata archaeon | reverse complement strand
GCGGCCCCCCCTCGGGTCCGTGGTAGAGGGCCTCCCGCCGCTCCCGAACGATCTCGGTTCGTCATCTCCAGTCGACCCCCACCTTTTTCCCCCAGTCGAGCGCTCACGTGGGCGTGGCGCCCCTCCCGCCGGCCACGGATGGACCGCCGGTTCCGGGGTCGGCGGCGCAACCCGTCCACGCCGCGGGGCCCGGGGGGTCGCCTCCCGTCTTCGGCGTCCCCGAGTTCGACCGTCGAATGGGAGCCGGCCTCCTGCCCGGCCGCACCGTGCTCCTCGAAGGTCCCGTAGGCACGGGGAAGACCACCCTCGCCGCGCAATTCCTCGCCCAAGGGGCCCGGAGCGGGGAGCGGGGGCTGATGATCCTCACGGACGCCGTGCCCGGAGAGTTCCTCGCCAACATGAAGCCCATGGGCTTTGGATTCGAGGACGCGCGGCGGGCCGGCGCCGTCCAGGTGATGGAGCTCACCGAGGACCTCATCCAACTGAAGAGCCAAGTTCGCGCGGGGAAGATCGACGTCCGCAAGTTCGCGACCCGACTGCTCACCGATCTCGGCAAAGCGATCCGCAGCGGCGGCGTCCGACGCGTCGTCGTCGATCCGGTGACGCCGCTCCAACTCGGGGATGAAGAGTACGCGCGCACGATGTTTCTCGCTCTTCCTTCCCTCAACGTTCGGACCCTCCTCACGAGCGCGACCCTCGGAACGAAGGGCAGCCGTTTCGAGCTCGGTTCGTCGTACGTCTCGGGGATCGTGCAACTCAGCTCCGAGCTGCGGGAGGGTCGGATCCACCGGGAGTTCCGGGTGCTGAAGATGCGAGGTACCTACGTGGAACCGACCGCGGTCGGCTACGACATCACCGCCCAGGGGCTCGTCCCGAACCCGCTCCCGCCCGATGCCCCTCCGTCGTCCCGGTAGCGCCATGGGGGTGGCACGGGGCGCAACGGCGCGCCGGCGAAGTCGCGAGGTCTAGCATTGGCGACCGAAGGGGGCCGGCGTTGGCTGACGCTCGTGATCGTCGTCGACGTCCTCGTGGTCTTCGTCGGGCTCGGCGTGTCGGTGTATGCGGTGGCGCAGGTTCCCGGGGAGAACCTGGCGAGCGCCGCGTTCTCGTTCGCGTTCTTTCTCGCGAACGTGTTCTTCGGGTTCTTCTCGTTGAACTACGCGATGAACTACTGGCACAGCCGTCTCTCCTACCGGGCGCCTCCGACCTCCGGTCTCACGGGACCGAGGTCGGCCTCGGTGGCGCTCCTCGTTCCGATCTACAACGAGCCGTTCGCGATGGTCGAGAACAACCTCGAAGCGGCCCGCCTCGCGGCCGGGAACGACGCGCGACTCTACGTGCTCGACGACTCGACGTCGGAGGACGGACCGCGGATCCGCGAGCTCGCCGAATCGATGGGCGCCATCTACCGCCACCGGGAGCGCCGTCGGGGCTACAAGGCGGGGGCGATCAACGACGCGCTCGAGGAGATCTCGGAGGAGTACGTCGCGGTGCTCGACATCGACCAGATGCCGTCCCCGGGATTCCTGCGGCGGGTCGTCCCGATCCTGGACGCCGACCCCCGGGTCGGTTTCGTGCAGCTCCCGCAGGAGTACGCCAACACCGACGCGAGCCTCCTCGCCCGGCTCACCGCCGCGCAGCAGTTCATCTTCTATCAGATCCTCACGGAAGGCAAGAGCGTCGAAGGGACGCTGTTCTCCTGCGGGACGAACGTGGTCTACCGGCGGAGCGCGCTGGCGAGCGCGGGGAACTTCGACGAAAGCTCGATCGTGGAGGACATCGCCACGTCCACCCGGATGGCCGCGGCCGGCTGGAAGGGGGTCTACCTCAACGAGCCCCTCGTCTACGGCCGCGCCCCCGTCACGATGGAGGGGTACATCAACCAGCAGTGGCGCTGGGCGCGCGGCACCGTCGGGCTCCTCCCCCGCGTCGTGCGGAACCTGGTCCTCTCCGGCACGCTCGGGTGGCGCGCCCGCTTCGACTGGCTCGCCACCGTCGGATGGTATCTCTACGGGTGGTTCTATCTCCCGTTCCTCCTGGCCCCGATCCTCATGATCCTGGGCGTGCAGGTGCTGCTCATCCCGGAGTGGCTCTACTTCGTCGCCTGGCTTCCCTACGGGGTGGTGGTGCTCGGACTCTTCGCCATGACCCAGATCCGCCGCGGGGGGAGCCCATCGACCGTCTATCTGAACCTCGCGGCGAACCTGATCATGTTCCCCGTCTCCATCTCGGCGACCGTGAGCGCGCTGGCGCGTCGCCGCCGCCCGTTCACGACCGCCCGGACCGGAGGGCGACTGCCGTGGTATCGGTTCTGGCCCCAATTCGCGGTGATGGCGAGCATCGCGGTCTCGCTCCCGTTCCTCATTCTCCGCGGCGGTTGGTTCGGGTTCGTCACGGCGTTCTGGGCGGTCTTCCAGCTCGGGCTCTTCCTCCCGATCTTCTGGCTGAACCGGCAACCCCGACCGGCGTTGATCGACGCCCCCGCCGGCCGTCTCGCCGCCTGAGGGCGGGCCGGGACGGGCTTCCTCGTCCATCCGAAACCTTTAGTTCGGCACCCTGGTCCCGAACGTTCTACCGATGACCGAGCGCCGGGACGTCGCCGTCACCCTTCCCGATGGCAGCGTCCGATCGGTGGAAGCGGGCACCCCCGTCGGCGCCATCCTCGCGGTGTGGTCGCCGAAGGAAGCGGCGCAGTATCTCGCCGCGTCGATCGACGGGCAGCCGGTGGACCTCGCCACGCCGGTCCGCGCGGACGCCCGAGTGGCGCCCCTGACGTTCGCCGATCGCGCCGGGCGCGACATCCTTCAGCACTCCTCCGCCCACCTGGTCGCGAAGGCGCTCTTGCGCGTCCGGCCGGAGGCGCTCCCGACGCACGGGCCGCCGACGGACGAGGGGTTCTACTACGACTTCGATGTGCGACCGCTGACCCCGGAGGACCTCGACCGGATCCGGGAAGAGATCCGCCTCCTGGTCGCGGCCCGGGAGCCGTTCCGTCGGCGCGAGATCTCCCGCGGCGACGCCGAGCGTCTGTTCGCCCACAACCGCCACAAGCTGCGCTACCTCGCGGCCGCTCCGCCGGACGTTCCGGTCTCCGTCTACGACACGGGGGAGGACTTCGTCGACCTGTGCCGGGGCCCGCACGTCCCCGACACGCACTGGCTCGAGGGGCTCTATCTCCTCGGGCACTCGGCGGCGAGCGCCGACGGCACGCCCGCCGGCGCCTCGCTCCAGCGGATCCGCGGCGTCGCGTTCCCGACCCAGCGGGAGCTCGCGGAGTACCTCAAGATGCGCAAGGAGGCCGAAGCCCGGGACCACCGGCTCCTCGGGCCCCGGCTCGGGCTTTTCCTTTTCCTCGAGGAGATCCCCGGGTTCCCCGTCTGGCTCCCGCACGGCATGGTCGTCGTCCGCGAGCTCGAGCGGTACGTCACCGAGCACCTGGTCCGCGCGGGCTACTCCGAGGTCCGGACGCCGCTGCTCTTCCCGCAGAGCGTCTACGAGGAGAGCGGGCACTGGGAGCACTACCGGGACAACATGTTCCTCTCCGTCCTCGACGACCGGACCTTCGGATGGAAGCCGATGAACTGCCCGGGGTCGATGCTCATCTTCCGGGCGCGGGCGCGGACCTACCGGGAGCCCCCGCTCCGCCTCTCGGAGGTCGCCCC
>JAJZMW010000148.1 GCA_021848165.1 Thermoplasmata archaeon | reverse complement strand
GACGGTTCCTTCCCGCCTCCATCCGCTACTACATGTGAGCCCCGGACTCCGATCGCGGCCCGCCGGGCCCCTTCGCCTCGACTCGAGGACCGGGAGATCCCTCGCGCGACCTCGACCCTTCGGAATGGCGCATCCGTGGCCGACGTGGCGATCGGATCGCGAGGCGGGAAGCGAACTGAGGTCAAGACCGATCCGGCTCCCGACCTCTCTCGGCGGTCGCGAGGGGCGCCTATCGGCCCGGGACGTCACCCCAGATCACCTTGTGCTCCTGCAGCATCACGCGGACCGCCAGCTTGTCGCCGAGCACCCAATCGGCGAGGGGGGAGGGCGGGCGGCCCCAGACCGGCTGGAAGACCGTCTGGGCCCGGAACGGGTGACAACGGATCGCGCGGCGCGCGTAGAGGTAGTCCGGTCGGTCGGCGATCACGAACTTGACGACGTCGTGCCGGCGGAGGAGGGGAAGGTTCGCCCATCGGTTGCGCGACTCCATTTTCGACGACGGGCACTTGACATCGACCGAGAGGACGACGCGGGGGATCCCCAGGTACGGCCGGACATCGAGCGACCCCCCGGTCTCGATCACGGTCGTATAGCCGGCGGCGCTCAAGCGACGGACGAGGTCGACCGACTCGCGCTGGAGGAGCGGCTCCCCGCCGGTCAGGCAGACGTAGGGGGTCCGATTGCGCCGCACCTCCGCGAGCAGGGAGCGGATCGAGCGCGACGTGCCGGGCCCGAACGAGTAGGTCGTGTCGCACCAGCGGCAGCGGAGGTTGCATCGGGCCGTCCGGATGAACGTCGTGGGCCACCCCGTGAGCGGCCCCTCGCCCTGGAGCGAGTGGAACGTCTCGATGATCTGCATCGTCGCGGGGGTAGCGATGGGGTGGGGTAAAGCGGCTTTCCCCGCCGCCGGAGCCCCCCGGCGGGCCGGCCGGCCCGCCGGCGCGCCGACGGCCTAAATACGCCGCCCGTCTGGCACGTCCTCGCGATGGAGCGGAGCCGGGAGGCGTTCTGGCAGGAGACCTGGCGGGCCCGGGGGCTCGCGACCGCCCGCCGCCAGCCCGATCGCGCGAAGTTCTACGCGATCGTCGCCTACATGGGAACGAGCGGGTTCCTCCACATCGGACACTTCCGGGGCCTCCTCTACGCCGATGCCCTCCACCGGTTCCACCGGATGCGCGGGGCCGAGGTCTTCTTCCCGCAGGGGATCCACGCCTCCGGCCTCCCCGCCGTCACGTTCGCGCAGAAGGTCAAGGACCGGCACCCGGGGGTCGTGCGGGAGCTCGAGCTCGCGGGGGTCCCCCCGACCGAGTGGGCCCGGCTCGAGGATCCCGAGACGGCGGCCCGGTTCCTCGGGGAGAATTACCTCGCGGTCTTCCGGACGATGGGGCTCCTGGTCGACGAGAGCGCGTACCTCACGACGGTCGACCCCGACTACCGGGCGTTCGTCCGCTGGCAGTTCCACCAGCTCAAGCACGCGGGAGCGCTCGCGCAGAAGAGCTACTACGCGCCGGTCTGTCCGGTCTGCGGGCCGGTGGCGGTCGACGCCTCCGAGACCGATCTGTCGACGGGCGGGGGGGCCGAGGTCGTTCGATTCACCACGCTCGCCTTCCGACTCGACGACGGACGCTCGCTCCTCGCCGCGACCCTCCGCCCCGAGACGATCTACGGGATCACGAACCTCTGGATCCCCGACACCGAGCCGCTGAGCGTCTGGCACCACGAAGGGAAGACCTACCTCGTCTCCCGTGCCGGCGCCGAACGCCTCGTCGAGCAACACGGCGGCCGCGTGGGCCACACCGTTCCGCCGGGGGAGCTCCAAGGGAAGCTCGCGACCGCCCCGCTCACCGGGCTCCGGGTCCCGATCTTCGCGAGCCCGCTCGTCGACCCGAAGATCGGCACCGGGGTCGTGATGTCCGTCCCGGCGCACTCCCCCGCCGACGCGCTCGGGGTCGCGGCGCTCTCGGCCGCCCACCGCGACATGCTGCGGCCCCCTCCGGTGATCCTCGCCGTCCCGCCGACCCTCGAGCTCCCCGCCTCCGAGCGGGCGCTCGGGGCCGGCGCGGGAACCCCCGCGGAGCGGGCGAACCGCGCGACCGGGGCGAAGAAATTGACCGATCGGGAGGCGCTCGCCGAGGCGACCGAGCGCCTCTACCGCCTCGAGCACGCGCGGGGGACGATGACGGTCGCCGACCTGCTGGGAGTGCCGGTCCGGGAGGCGCGCGACCGGGTCGCCGAGCGACTGCGCGCCGCCGGGACCGGCTTCGAGCTCCAAGAGTTCGACCGACCGGTGATCTGCCGCAACGGCCATTCGGTGGTGATCCGCAAGATCCCCCACCAGTGGTTCCTGCGCTACAGCGATCCCGAATGGAAGGAGAAGGGCCGGGAGGCGCTCGCGGCCCTGCACATCCTCCCCGAGGATTACGCGCGGGAGTTCCCCGAGATCCTCGAGTGGATGGACGATCGCCCGTGCACCCGCCGGGGCCGCTGGCTCGGCACCCCGTTCCCGTTCGACCCCGAGTGGGTCATCGAGCCGATCGCCGACTCGACGATCTACCCCGCCTACTACCCCGTGCGCCGCGTCGTCCGCGCGCACCAGATCCCGGCGGAAGCGCTCACCGACCTCTTCTTCGACTTCGTGTTTCGGGGCCACGGCGACGGCGAACCGTCGATCGACCGCGCCGTCCAGGAGGAGGCGCGCGCCGAGTTCCTGTACTGGTACCCGCTCGATCTGAACATCGGGGGGAAGGAGCACAAGCGCGTCCATTTCCCGCCGTTCGTCCTCACGCACGCCCGGCTCTTCCCCCCGGAGCACTGGGCGCGGGGGATCTTCTGCCACGGATGGGTCACGACCTCCTCGGGGGAGAAGATCTCGAAGAAGGACGTCGGCGCGAAGGGGGGGCCGATCCCCACGATCGCCGAAGCGCTCGACCGGTGGGGCGCCGACGCGCTCCGCCTCGTCTACGCGACCGCCGCCCTGCCGGCGTTCGACCTCGACTGGGATCCGGCGCTCGCCGACGCCGCGACGGACCGGCTCGCCGAGGTCGAGCGGCTCGCCCGGGGGACCCGCGGCGACGGGGCGGGCGTGCCCGAGCTCGATGCGTGGCTCGACTCCGAGATGCACGGGATCGTCGCGAAGGCGGTCGACGGTTTCCTCGAGCTCCGCCCGCGGGACGCCGCCGAGGCGATCTACGTGGCGATCCCGACCCTCCTCAAGCGCTACTACGCACGAGGCGGCGTCCCCGGGACGGCGACGGATCGTCTCGGCCGCGCCTGGATCCGGCTCCTCTCGCCGATCACCCCCCACCTCGCCGAGGAGCTCGGGGAGGGTCGGCTCGACGGCCTGGTGGCGATGGCGGCGTTCCCGAGCGCGGAGGAGTTCCCGCGCTCCGAAGCGGCGGAGGTCGCCGAGCGGTTCCTCGCGTCGGTCGAGGAGGACCTCCGCCACGTCCTGCGGCCGGTGCTCGAGCGCGGTGCCCCGGTCCCCGACAGCGCGGTCTTCTTCGTCGCCGAGCCGTGGAAGCGGGAGGTCGAAGAGTGGATGCGCGAGGCGCTCGACCGGGGCGAGACCCCGACCGTTCCTGCGATCATGGAGCGGGCCCTCGCGCACCCCGAGGTCGCGGGCCATCGCGCCGAGATCCCGAAGTACGTCCAGCGCGTCGCGCCGCTGCTCCGCTCCGAGGCGCCGCTCCCCGCGCGACGGATCGACGAGCTCGG
>JAJZMW010000016.1 GCA_021848165.1 Thermoplasmata archaeon | reverse complement strand
GACGCGGATCCCCAACGTCCGGTCGTCGGAGCGAACGAGGCTCCCGCGCGTCCGGGGGACCTCCCGCGAGGCTTCGGGGACCAGCGCCCCCCAGAGCCAGTCGGTGTGGGCGGCTGTGGATAGGCGAACCGCGACGTCGATCGTCCAGGATGAGGCGGCGTCGGTCACCGCGAGAACTCCGGCTCGAGGCGCGCCAGGATCCGGTCGGTCTTCGTCGCGGCGGCGTCGGTGTACTGCGACGACGCGAGGACCGCGGCGAGCTCCGCTTCCGTGAGATGCTGACGCACCGTCGGGTCGGCGCGGACGCGGTCGGCAAGGGGAGGCGACTGCGTCGGATCGCGCGTCAGCCGGCGGAGGAGCTCGTGGGCGTCCGCGCGCGCCATCCCGTGCGCCGTCAAGCTCAGCATCAGGCTCTCGGTCATCTCAATGCCCCCGGTCCGGTCGAGGTTCTCGCGCATCCGCTCGGTGCGGACGTCCAGGCCCCGGATCACGCCCGTGAGCTTCGTCACCAGGTCGTCCAGCAGGACGACGCCGTGGGGAAGAACGATCCGCTCGTTCGCGGAGTTCGTGAGGTCGCGTTCGTGCCACTGGACCATGTTGTCCATCGGCACCGCGGCGAAGGCGCGGACGAGGCGTGCGAGGCTCGCGACGTTCTCCGAGACGATCGGGTTGCGCTTCTGCGCCATCGTGGACGAGCCGACCTGATGGGCCTCGTCGAACGCCTCGGCGACCTCGGCGATCTCGCTGCGTTGGAGGTTCCGGATCTCGGTGGCGAGACGCTCCGCGCTCGCCGCGACGAGCGCCTGCCAGTTGACGAACTCCGCGATCCGGTCCCGCATGACGATCTGGATCGGCGCCTCGTCGGCGACGATCCCCAGCCGGCGCATGACCTCCTCCTCGATCGCCGCCGAATCCTTGGCGAACCCGGCGCCCGTGCCGACGGCTCCCGCCATCTTGCCGACCGCAACGCGGGGGCGCAGTTCGTCCAACCGACGCCGATGCCGGGCGAACTCCGCCCCGGCGACCGCCATCTTGTACCCGAAGGTGATCGGCACCGCCGATTGACCGTGCGTCCGACCCACCTCCGGGGTGGCCCGGTGCCGTCGGGCGAGGCCCATCAACGCCCGAACGAGCCCGGTCAGGTCCTGTCGCAGCACCCCGATCGCCTCGTCGATCTCGAGGCCCAGGGCGGTGTCCGTGATGTCGGCGCTGGTCGCCCCGTAATGGACCCACCGCCCGGACGCTCCGGACGCCTCCGCGAGCGCCCGCACGATCGCCATGACGTCGTGCCGGAGCTCCGACTCGAGCGCATCGACCCGTTCCAGTCGGACGCGGCCGGAGCCGACGGCGCGCTCGATCGCCTCCGCGTCCTCCGCGGGGATCGCCCCGACCTTCGCTTCCGCCATCGCCAGGGCCCCCTCGACGCGAAGCGCCCGCGCGAGTCGGGCCTCCCGAGAAAAGAGCGCCCGCACCTCGGGCCGGCCATACCGGAACTCGAGGGGGCAGAACAATCCACCCGGGTCTTCGGCCACGGAGGCCCAGCCGGCGCTGTCTATATATCCATCCGGCCGGAACCGCCCCCGAACCGCGCGCTCCCGCATTCGATAGGATGAAACCCCCCTTCGGTATCGGGACGGGAGTACCGAGGAGCCCGATGGTGACGGTTCGCCTGGACGGGATGCTGAAAGAGTTCGGGGCGCCCCGGGTGGTCCGAGACGAGGCCCCCGACCTGCGGGCCCTCCTGGATGGGCTCGAGGAGCGCTACCCTCGACTCCGCTTCCGGATCCGGGACGAATCGGGCCGCCGTCGGGGCAACGTTCGACTCTTCGTCAATGGCGTCGACATCGAGCTCCTGCAGGGGCTCGGGACGCCGCTGCGCGCCAGCGACGAGGTCGACATATTGCACTCCATTCAGGGAGGATGAAAACGTGGCCACCAAGAACGTCGCCGTCTACCTCGGGACCTACAAGGGAACGTACATCGCCCGCTCGGACGCCGGCCGACGCCGCTGGTCGGTCGAAGGGCCGTTCCAGGCCGGCGAGAACGTCTACCACGCGGCGCCGGACCCGCGCCATCCGGGTCACGTCTACTCTCTCGCGAACAACGCGTTCTGGGGACCGGTCCTCTACCGATCGATCGACGGGGGCCGCCGCTGGACGGAGATCGGGACGCCGGGGCTCGATCGCCGCCGCACCCGCCAGCCCTCCTTCGACGAGGCCCCGACCTCGAAACCGATCGTGAACCTCTGGCATTTCGAACCCGGACCCCCCGGCTCCCCCCGGACCCTCTACGTCGGGGTCGATCCCCACTACCTCTACCGCTCGACCGACGCGGGGAGGACCTGGGAGAGCCTCCGAGGGATCGCAGAGCACCCCACGCGCCCCGAATGGAACCCGGGGGCCGGAGGGCGTTGCCTGCATACGGTGATCCTCGATCCGACCCGCCCCCACCGCATGTACATCGGCATCTCCGCCGCGGGCACGTTCCGCAGCGACGACGGAGGCGAGTCGTGGATCGCGTGCAATCGGGGAGTGCGCGCGGACTTTCTCCCGAACAAGACCCCCGAGGTCGGACAGTGCGTGCACCACGTGGCGATCGACCCCGACGATCCGAAGGTCTTCTACCGCCAGGACCACGCGGGGATCTACGTCAGCGACGATGCGATGGACCATTGGCGCCATGTCGGGGGCGCGCTCGACCACGACTTCGGCTTCGCGGTCGCCACCGCCCCGGCGCTCCCCGGGGGCGCGATCTTCGCTCCCCTCGTCGGCGAGAGCCGCACGATGCCCGGCCACCGCGCGCAGGTCCAGTGGTACGACCGACGCACCGAACGGTTCCGCCCGATGATCCGCACCTCGCCGACGACCGGCGACTTCACCGTGCGTCGAGAGGGGATGGTGGCGGACCGCCTCGACCCGGCCGGGATCTACCTCGGAACGACGACCGGCGACCTGATCTTCTCTCCCAACGGAGGACGGTCGTGGGGCGTCGTGCCGTACCGCTTCCCGACGATCAACTCGGTCAGCGTCTCGGTCGCGGGACGATAGGCTCGCTGGCCGCGGGCCGCCGGGCCGGCCCGGCGTCGCGACCGGGCACCCGTGGCTCTCCGGTGAGGAGGGGCTTCGCGACCCGCTCGTGGAACCGATCGGCGACCCGGCCGATCCGCCCCACGATGCGGTCGCCGATCTTGGGGCGCGCCCGCCCGAGCGCCGCCTCGAGCCCGAAGCGGGCCTGCTCCCACCGGTACATCGTCTCGGGGTAGCGGGCTTCGTAGAGGAGGGAGCGGCCCCCCTCCCCGCCGGGACGGCGCGCGGTCCCCCGCAACCGGTCCTTGACCTGATCGAAGAACCGCGTCCCGGGGACGGGCACCGCGATCGACACCGAGTACTCGTCCGGGCTGAACCGTCGGAAGAGCTGGAGCGTTGCTTCGATGTCGTCCAGCGACTCGCCGGGGTAGCCGAGCATCAAGAACCAGAACTGGCGGATCCCCTCCTTTCGCAGCGCCTCCGCGGTCCGCTCGATCTGGGCGAGCTTCGTGCCTCGGTTCATCAGGTCGAGCATCTTCTGGCTGCCGGACTCGACGCCGACATAGACCCGCTCGAGGCCGGCCGCCCGCAGCCGGCGCAGGAGATCCGGCTTGAGAAGGTCGACGCGCGCGAGGCACTCAAACTTCAGGTCGAGCCGGGCCGCTTCCATCCGATCGAGCAGCTCCTCGAGCCAGGCGCGGGAGATCCCGAAGACGTCGTCGCAAAACCGCACGTAATCCACGCCGAACCGCTCGCGCATGGCGCGCAGCTCGCGGAG
>JAJZMW010000083.1 GCA_021848165.1 Thermoplasmata archaeon | reverse complement strand
GATCCTCGGCGCCGGCGGGGCGTTCTACATCGCCGCCTTCCCGATCGCCCTCTACTACGCCGAGTTCCTCGGGATCGTTCTGCTGTTCGTGGGCTTGGTCCGACTCCCGACGACCGCGCGCCACGAAGCACCGGCCGGGGCCCCGACCCGATCCCCGTGAGGGGGACCTCGCGTCCCGAGGCTACGCCGTGGCGAGCGCCCGAGGAGAGAGCCGCATCTGGATCCAGGTCGTGATCATCGGGATCCAGAGAACCGGGATCAGGATCAGGAAGAGCGGGACGACCGCGTCCGAGGGAGCGAAGGCGAGGAGCACGATCAGGTAGCCTCCGACGAACATGCTGAACTGCCCGTAGAGCGAGGTCGTCGCGATCGCCCGAGCGGCCGGTCCCTGCCGGAAGGCGGCGGAGAGGACGTAGCCGGTGAACGCGGCGCCTCCGACCAGGGCGACGATCGCGGGGATCGACCACCAGGCCCCGAGGACCGGCCCCAAGTGGCCGCGGAGGACGATCGGGCTCGCCACCAGGAGCGTGATCGAGAGCGCGGCGTTCATCAGAACGACCAGCACGAGGAGGACGCGCCGCGGCACCAGGAGGAACAGGGCGAAGAGGGCGAGGCTCCAGATCGCCTGCGCCTCGATCGTGAACGACGAGTTCGGTCCCGGGGGAACGGTCGACATCGCGACGATGTCGATGACGCTCGAGACGACGCCGATCCCGATCTTCACGGGATACTCGCGCGGCGTCTCGAGAGCGAGGGCCACGACACCCCCGGTCCCGCAGAGCGCGAGTCCCCAGACGACGGCGGCGATCTCCCAGCCGGTCACCATGGCGCCCGGGGGAGGGCGGCGCGGGATTAACGGGGTTCGGCGTCGGCCGGCCGCCCCGGTCGCGGGTCGGATCGTCCGGGCGGGGGTCTGCGCAATCTTTGCATCGACTCCGGCAGATCGAGCGCCCGCCGTCGCTCGAACCGCCGGCGCGCAACTCTATAACCTGCCTCCCGCTCGTACCGCCGATGCTCTCCGGGATCCGCCGTTGGCTCCCCCCGGCGCGGATGGTATGGATCGCGCTCGCCCTCTTGGGCGGGTACGGGGCGAACTACCTCGGCCTGGGGGGGACGGGCCTCCTCGCCTTCCCCTTGACCGCGGTCGCGGTCGACCTGCTGTTCGCTCGCATCCGCTTCCCGTCGCTGCGGTTCCCCGACGCCGCCATCGCCACCGGTCTGTTCCTCGCCCTCCTCTTGCCCCCGACCGTCCCCCTGTTCGTCGGGATCGCGGCGGCGGTCGTCGCGATCTCGGTCAAGCACATCGTCCGCAGCCAGGGGCGGCCGTGGTTCAATCCGGCGATCGTCGGGATGCTCTTCGTCGCGATCTTCGGCGTGCTCCCCGCGTGGTGGGGCTCGATCAACGTGGAGCTCGTGCTGGCGCTCGGGATCGTCCTGATCGCCTGGAGCCCCCGGAACTGGCGGCTCCCGGTCGTCTTCCTGGGGGTCTACGCGGTCCTCGCGATCCTCGAGCGCGTGCTGGTCGCCTTCACCTCGGGACCCCTCCCTCCGACGGAGGTGCTGCTCCTCACGGCGGTCGATCCGGCGATCCTCTTCTTCGGGCTCTTCATGGTGAGCGAGCCCCGCAGCGCCCCGGCGGACCCCCACGCCCAACCGCTCTACGCGATCGCGGTCGCCGGGGGCGCGTCGCTCCTCCCGCTCGTGAGCCCGACGCTCGCCCCGCTCCTCGCCCTCGCGATCGGGAACCTGGTCGCGGTCGCGCTGCGCGCGAAGAACCCGCTCGCGACGACGACCCCTCGGGACGACGCCGCCGCGAAGGCCCGCGCGAGCGAGCGCGCCCGCGCGCGGGGCCGGGCGCTCGCCCGCGCGAAGCGCTCGGGACCGACCCTCGCCGAGCGGTGGAGTCCCTCCCGACGGGCCACGGCGGCGGTCGCGGTGATCGCCTTCGTGGCGATCGCGGGCGTGGGGATCCTCCCCGGATTGACCTCGAACGGGCTCGGCGCCCTCCCGCCCGGGAGCAGCACCGGCCCCGGCGGGAACGGCCCGGCCGCGTGCACGGCCGACAACCCCTCGATCCCCAGCGCGACGCTCAGCGAGCTCCACCGGCTGCTCGGCCCCTCGGTGATCCTCTCCTACAGCTCCTCGTCGGGGACGGTCGTCTTCTACGACCCGGTCAACCACGTCACGGTCACCGAGGTGGACCTCTACGAGGATTTCGGCTACGCCGAGTTCAACGGCGACGACTACGCGGTCGCCGGCTGCGCCCCGTAGCGGCTCGTCGCGGCGCCGGGGGTGCCTCCGGGCGACCCCTCGACCTTGTTAGGCCGGGGGCCTTGGCCGCGACCGGGGTGCGTCCCACGTGATCCCACCGGACGAGGTCTTCCTCCTCCTCGCCGCCATCGTCCTCGTCGGCTTCGCGCTCAACGCCCTCTTCGACCGGATCCGCATCACCAGCGTGCTGCCGTTGATGCTCATCGGCGTCGCGCTCGTCCAGACCGGGGTCGTCTCGTCCTCCGCGCTCGGCTTCCTCGGAACGTTCACGCCGTACGTCTCCGCGCTGACGATCGCCTTCATCCTCTTCTCGGTGGGGCTCGAGATCCAGGCCCGCGACCTCTGGAGGGTGATCGGGCGGGCGACCGCCTACACCTTCGCCGTTCAGATCCTCACCGGCGTCGCGCTCTCCCTCCTCGCCTACACGGCGTTCGGGTGGTCGCTCTCGATCGCCTTCGTCTTCGGCTTCGCCCTCTCGGGACCGAGCGCCGTCGCGGTCCCGATCCTCGTCCGGGCGACGCACATGGGGGACTCCCTCCGGACGTCGCTCGTCTTCGAGTCGGTGATCTCCGACGTGCTGCAGCTGGTCGTTCCCCTCTTCCTCCTCACGCTGTATCAGGGCGGGGCGGTCACCTGGCCGGGGCTGACCGAGACGCTGCTCTACCTGATCCTCGGCTCGGCGGCGGCCGGGGTGGCGGCCGCGCTCGTATGGCTCTGGGTCCTCGACTCCTTGCGCGAGGTCACGCGGGGCTACACGTGGACGCTCACGATCACGCTCGTGATCGCGACCTACGCGCTCGCGGACCGGGCGGGCCTCAGCGCCGCGATCACGATCTTCGTCTTCGGTCTGACGCTCGGCAACGCGCTCGTCCTCGACCGCCCCACGCACATCGCGAGCGAGCCGTCCGACAGCCGGATCGGATCCCTCCTCGAGCAGGTCCGCGACAAGCTCCACCTGCGCACGCACACGCTCGACATCCAACACATCGAAGAGGTCCATCGGGAGGTCGCGTTCTTCGCGTCGGCGTTCTTCTTCGTCTACCTCGGCCTGCTCTTCAACGCGGGCGGCGTCGATCCGATCCTGGTCGGCACGATGATCGGGGGGACCCTCGCGATGCTCGCCGCGCGCGTTGCCTTCCTCCCGATCCTCGCCCCGTACTTCGCGGGCGACCCCGTGCGCGGCCCGGTCGAACGGGGCCTGGTCGGGTTCAACCTCTCCCGCGGGCTCTCCCCGGCGGTCGTCGCCACGATCCCGGCCTCGCTCGGCATCTATGTCCCCGGGTTCGTCGACGCAATGTTCCTCGGGATCCTCTTCTCGAACGTCGTCGGCACGATCGGGGTCTTCCTCTACTACCGCCCCCGGTTCGCCCGCCCGGCGCTCGCGGCCTACGTCCCCCTCGACCCGGGACCCCCGTTGGTCCCCGGTCCCGGCGGCCCGATCCCCGGCCCGGAGCCCCCCCCGCCGAACGGCCTACGGACCCGGCTCCCGAGCTCGTCGATCGGTCCCCCTCGTCGGTCGGGGGAGTGAGTTCGCGCCGTCGATCCCCCGCAGGGGGCCCG
>JAJZMW010000029.1 GCA_021848165.1 Thermoplasmata archaeon | reverse complement strand
GCTCGATCTCCTCGCCCGGGTCCGGGGCCCGGCGCCCGCCGGGGGCGAGGCGGGGACGTGAGCGAGCCCGCCGGAGCCCCGGAGCGCGCCGCTCTCGCCGAAGAGGCTCCCCGGCTGCTCGCGACGCTGCGCACGGAGATCGGCCGCCGCGTCGTCGGGATGGAGGAGCCGATCCGGTGGATGCTCGTCGGGCTGCTCTGCGAGGGCCACATCCTCCTCGAAGGGGTTCCCGGCCTCGCGAAGACCCTGCTCGTCCGCCGGTTCTCCCAGCGCCTCGACCTCTCCTTCCGCCGGATCCAGTTCACCCCCGATATGCTCCCGTCGGACATCCTGGGGAACATCGCCCTCGATCCCGAGAGCCAGAAGCTCTCCTTCCGCCCCGGCCCGATCTTCGCCCACGTGATCCTCGCCGACGAGATCAACCGGGCCCCCCCGAAGGTCCAGTCGGCCCTGCTCGAGGCGATGCAGGAGCGGCAGGTGACGATCGACGGCGTCTCGCACCCGCTGCCCCGGCCGTTCCTCGTGATCGCCACGCAGAACCCGATCGAGCAGGAAGGGACCTATCCGCTCCCGGAGGCCGAAATGGACCGGTTCCTCTTCCGGCTCCTCCTGCAGTATCCGGGCGAAGCGGAGGAGCTCGCGATGCTCACGGCGACGAGAGCGGAGGATCCGGATGACGAACCGCCGCCGACGCTCGAGCGGGCCGCGGTCGAACGGATCGCGCGCGGGGTCGACCGGGTCCGCGCCGACCCCGAGGTCCTCGCCTATCTCAATCGATTCGTCCGCTCGACCCGGACCGACCCGCGGGTCGTTCTCGGCGCCTCCCCCCGGGCGTCGGCGCTGTTCCTGCGGGCGATGCGGGCGAACGCGCTGCTGGACGCCCGGATGTATCTCCTACCGGACGATGTGAAGGCGCTCGCCTTCCCCGTCCTGAACCACCGCCTGCTGCTGCGGGCGGACGTCCTCGCGCAGAGCATGCGCGCCCACCCGACCGGCGGCGACCCGACGAGCCGGGCGATCGCCGAGCTGATCGAGAGCCTCTTCCGCACCCTACCGGCTCCGCGGTAGGTCAGAATGCTCACCGTCCGAGGGGCCGGGGTCGTCGCCGCGGTCCTGTTCGGGCTCCTCGCCGCCCTCTTCACGCTCAACCTCGCGGCGATCGCCGTCGCGACGTTCTTCCTGGCGGTGGTCGGCGCCGACCTCCTCGAACACGCGTGGGCGCTGCGGGTCGTTCGGCCGTCCGCCTTCGAGGTCGCGCGGACGGCGTGGGACGGTCATCTCGAGGTCGGCGAGATCGGCGTCGTCCGCGTGCGACTCGCCCACCCCGGGTCGGGCGCGCTCCGCGTCCGGGTCGAGGACCCGGTCCCTCCCGACCTTCCGGTCGTCGCAGGAGCGACCCGGCTCGCGACCTGGTGGCCGGCCGGCGCGACGCTGACGATCGCCTACGCCGTCCAAGCGCCGGCGCGGGGCACGTTCGCGCTCGGACCGACCGTCGTCCGGTTCGTCGACCTGCTCGGCCTCGCCGAACGCCGGGTCTACTTCGGGACCGAGGCCGTGGTCCGGGTGCCCCCGGAGGTCCCGGACCTCCGCCGGTGGACCCCGGGGCGTCGGACCGGGTATGCCCCGCGCGGGTCGGTGTCGATCGCCCGACGGGGGTACGGCACGGAGTTCCGATCGCTGCGGCCGTACGTCGCGGGGGACGACTACCGGGCGATCGCGTGGCAACGGTCGCGCCCGGGCGAGCTCCTGGTGCGGGAGTTCGAAGCCGAGAGCCAGCAGGACATCCTCGTCGCGATCTGCCTGGCGCGCCCGATGGCGCAGGGCGCGCGCCACGCCACGGCGCTCGACCGTGCGTGCGAGGCCGCGATCGTCCTCGCGAGCTACGCGGAGCGGAACGGCGATCGCTTGGGGCTCTACTTCTGGGGAGAGGAACGGGAGAGGTTCCTCCCGCCCGGGCACGGCCCGCGGACGGAGGCCGAGCGGGTCGATGCGCTCTGCGCGGCGACCGCGCGGGGGGCTTTGCCGGACCCGGCCGGGCTCTTGCGGGAGCTCGGGAGCCGGCTTCGGCAGCCGACCCAGGTCTTCCTCTTCGCCCCGGTGCTGGCGGAGATCGAGCGGTGGCATCCCGAGCTCATCTCCTTTCAAGGCGCCGGCCACCGGCTCGCCCTGTTCAGCCCGGATCCCCGCACGATCTACGGGAGCCCGACGGACGAATTGGCGGCCCCGTGGTTCCGATGGATCGCCGACACGGAGGGAACGACGACCGACGCGCGACGATGGACCCTTGAGCGGGCCGGCATCCCGGTCCATCTGTACGGCTCCGACGGGCCGCTCGCGAGGCTTCTGGCGGCCTACCAGCATCTGCACCGCTGGGGGACGGCGCGATGAACCGCCCGCTCCTCCTCCGCGGGGCGCTCGTCCTCCCGTTCGCGCTCGCGCTGGCCGTCGCGCTCGCCCCGTTGTTCGCTGCGTCGTCCCCGCTCGCGCTCGCCGCCTTCGGACTCTCGCTTCTCGCCGTTGGGGGGCTCGCGAGCCCCGTCCGGATCGCTCGCGCGACGGGGGGATTCCTCCTCGGGATCCTCGCCGTCGCCTCGATGCTCGGCGCCCTCGGGATCGGATCGTTCGCGGGCGCCACCGCCTGGACCGCGCTGACGCCGATGACCCTCGGTCTCTGGCTCTCGCTGCCGTGGCTCGCGCTCCTGTTCGTGGTGCGCTGGGACCGCCCGGCCGGCCAGATCCTCGGGATCCAGGCGGCGCTCTTCGATGGGATCGCCCTCGGGGCGGTCGCCTCCTCGGTGGCGGGGGCCCCGTCGCTCGGCTCGGCGGGGGCGATCCTCGGGGCGTACGGCGGTGCGATCCAGGCGCAGGGGACCGCCTGGGGACAGCTCCTCGCGGGCTCCCCCTTCGCGTCGTTCCCGCTCGACACGCTGCTCCCTCCCGTGCTGGTCGCCTCCGTGGGGGGGGCCTCGCTCATCCCGCTGCTGACGGTGCTCCTTCCCCGGGGGGAGATCCCCCGGTCCGAGCGGTCCGACTCCCCCGACGCCACCGGGGCGTCGCTCGGCCCGGACCAACGGGCGATCCTGGCCGAAGCATCGCCTCCGTTCCCCGAACCCGCCGGGCGTTCCGTCGGGGGGCTCGTGCTGGTCGGGGCGGTCGCGACGCTCGGCCTGGTCGGGATCGGGCTGCTCGCCCCGGGTCTCGTCTTCCTCGCGCTCGCCGTCGCCACGATCGGCGCCCTCGCCCCCGCGCTCGTGGGGGAGCGCCTCCGGGCCGCCGACACCGACCCGCCGTCGGACGGGATCCTCAGCGCGGCGCGACGGGCGGGGAGGCCCGGGTGGCCCCGCCGGAGGGAACGGCGCTCGCCGGAGGCGGGGGACGGCCTCCGCGCCGACGGCGCACGATGACGTAGCCGCCGAGGCCCGCGGCGGGAACGATCGCGGCGAGCGCGATCGTCGCGAAGGTCGCCCCGGTCGCCTGCCCGAAACTGAACGCCCCGTTGGGGACGAACTGGATCCGGACGATGCCGGGCGAACCGTTCACGGCGAGGGACCCGGCCACCGGAACGGCGGAGAAGCCGGCCGGGTCGACGACGGAGAAGAGCACGCTGCCGTTCCCCGCATCGAAGACGACGGGAGAGGGCGCCCGCGAGGCGTTCGAGAAGCCCCCGAGGGCGACCTCCCAGCTCGTTCCGTCGGGCAGGCCGCTCTCGGCGAAGGCGATCTCGTAGCGCACCGCGTCGAACGTCACCTCGATCGCGAGGGCGTGGGTCGCGAGATCGAACGTCCCGCGCCACGCGGTCTCGTAGCCGGGGAGCGGATCGACCCGGTAGGGGTAGCTCCCGGGGGAGAGGTTCAGGTCGATCGACTGCGGGGCGGGCGCGGAGTACGCCACCGAGCCATTG
>JAJZMW010000078.1 GCA_021848165.1 Thermoplasmata archaeon | reverse complement strand
GCCCGCGAGAGCGCGGCGCGGCGCTGGGGCTTCGCTCGGGAGGAGCTCGCGAGGATCCAGAGGTACTTCCGCCGCGAGGGCCGCGAGCCGACCGACGTCGAGCTCGCCGCGCTCGCCCAGAGCTGGAGCGAGCACTGCAGCTACAAGAGCAGCCGTCCGTTCCTGCGACGCCACTTCGGCCGCCTGCGGGCGCGGCGGGGGGTGCTCGGGACCGGCGACGCCGGCGTGATGCACTTCGAGCCGGGGTTCGCCTACGCTCTCCGGATCGAGTCGCACAACCATCCGTCGGCCGTCGAGCCGTACGGCGGCGCCGCGACGGGGATCGGAGGCATCCTCCGCGACGTCCTCGCGGTCGGGGGAAAGCCGATCGGTCTCGCCGATCCGCTCTTCTTCGGCCCGCTCGACCTTCCCGCGGACGAGCTCCCGGCCGGGGTCCGTTCGCCGGCGTACCTCTTTGCGGGGGTCGTCGCCGGCATCCGCGACTACGGGAACCGGGTCGGCGTCCCGACCGTGAGCGGCGGGATCTACTTCGATCGCTCGTATGTCGTCAACCCCCTCGTGAACGTCGGCTGCGTGGGGTTCCTCCCGCGCCGCCGCCTGTGCCCGAACCGCGCTCGCCATGCCGGGGACCGGCTCGTCCTCGTCGGGGGACGGACGGGCCGCGACGGGATCGGCGGGGTCGCGTTCGCCTCCCGGGAGCTGACCCGGGAGAGCGAGTCGGAGTCCCGCGGGGCCGTGCAACTCGGGAATCCGATCCTCAAAGAGCCGCTGATCCACGCGTGCTTGGAAGCGCTGGACGCGGGCCTCGTCCCCGGGATGAAGGACCTCGGAGGCGGCGGCCTCGCGGCCGCGAGCGGGGAGCTCGTGCACGCCGGAGGGTTCGGACTCGACATCGATCTCGACCGCGTTCCGGTGCGCGACGCCGGGCTCGCTCCCTGGGAGATCTGGGTGAGCGAGTCGCAGGAGCGCATGATCCTCACGGTCCGGCCGCGGGACCTGCCCGCCGTCCTCCGCCTCTTCGCCAAGCACGACGTTCCCGCCAGCGATCTCGGCGAGGTGACCCGGTCCGCCCGCGAGCGGGTCCGCTACCGCGGCGAGCTCGTCGCCGACCTCGACCTCGAGTTCCGCGTCGATCCGCCCCCGAAACGACGCCCGCTCCGCGCCCCCGCGCCGCCCGCGCGACGGACGGTCCGCCCGAAGGAGCCGGACCTCGCGGCGATGGTCGAGCGGCTGCTCCTCGACCCGGCGACCCGATCCCGCGAAGGGGTCGTCCGGCTCTACGACCACGAGGTCCAGGGACGAACCACCGTCCGGCCGTTGCACGGCCGGCCCGAGAGCCCGTCGCACGGGGACGCGGCGATCCTCCGACCGCGGGCCGAGGGCCGTCGGGGGCTCGCGCTGACGGTCGCCACCGGACCGTGGGGGTGCGCCCTCGATCCGTACGCGGGGGCGGTGGCGATCGTGGAGGAGGCGGCCCGCAACCTCTACGCCGTCGGCGCGCGCCCCGATGCCTACACGAACTGCCTCAACTTCGGCAATCCCGAGGACCCCCGCGTCCTGGGGGCATTCGACCGGGCGGTCCGCGGACTCGCCGACGGGGCGCGCGCCCTCGGCTTCGCGGTGCCGAGCGGGAACGTGAGCCTCTACAACGGGGGGATCGGACGTGCGATCCTCCCCACGCCGGTCCTCCTCGCGACCGGGATCGTCGACGACCTGGCCCGCGCGACGACGAGCGATCTGAAGGTCGACGGCAACCCGCTCTACCTCCTCGGGGCGAGCCGGCCGGAGCTCGGCGGCTCGCTCTGGTCGCGCCAGCGCGCGAGCGACCCGCTCGCCCTCCCGCCGCCGGATCCCTCGTCGGTGCGCCGCCACGGCGAGGCGCTGCTCGCGTGGCAGCGTCGCGGGTGGATCCGCAGTGCCCACGATATCTCCGAGGGAGGGCCGGGCGTCACGCTCGCCGAGATGGCGTTCGGCGGCGCGCTCGGGTTCGACGTCGACCTCGCCGCGACCGGCCTCCGGACCGCGGCGCTCGCGCTCGCGGCGGAGGGGGGTTCCCGCTGGATCCTCGAGGTCGACCGTGCCGCGGAGCGGCGGCTCGTGCGCTCGGCCGAACGGCTGCCGCTGGTCCGTTTGGGCGAGGTGGTACGCCCCCCCCACGGCACGTTCCGGTTCGGGTCGGGCGACCCGGTCGCCCGGGTCGATCTCGAGCGGCTCTACCCTCTCTGGCGGCGCGGGCCCGCGAGCCCGTAGGGCACCCGATGCCGCGGCCGACGTTGACCGCGCTGGTCTCGGGAGGCAAGGACTCCGTCTACGCCGCCTATCTCGGAGCGACCCAAGGATGGCCGATCCGGGAGCTCCTGGTGCTGGAGCCGAGCGACCCCGACTCGTGGATGTTCCACACCCCGAATCTCGACCTGGTCGACCTCCAGGGGCGGGCGCTCGGGGTTCCCGTCCGCCGGGTCCCGATCGCCGCGCACGGAGAAGTCGCCGAGCTCGAGGCGCTGACGCGAGCGCTGCGGGAGGGCGGGGCGGGCCCGATCAGCGTCGGCGCGATCGCCTCCTCCTACCAATGGGCCCGGGTCCTTCGCGTCGCGGAGACGGTCGGCCGTCGGATCTACGCCCCGCTCTGGCGCGTGGACCCGGCGCGCGTCGTGCGCGAGGAGATCGCCGCCGGCCTCGAGATCCGTGTCGTGCAGGTCGCCGCCGAAGGGCTCGGAGAGGCGTGGCTCGGTCGCCGGCTCGATCCGGTCTCCCTCGACGAGCTCGTGGCCTTGGCGGAGCGAGGACCTCGGGTCCATCCGGCGGGGGAAGGCGGAGAGTTCGAGACCGCGGTGCTCGACGCGCCGTTCTTCCGCGAGCGGATCGAGATCGAGCGGACCCGCACCGAGCGGAGGGGGGCCGCCTGGCGCTGGGTCGTCGAGGCGGCGCGGCTCGCCCCGCGGCCGGCACCGGCTCGCGCAACGGCTAACTGACTGTGCCCGATGGGGGACCGATGCGCGCCCCGACCTCGATCGGGCCCGGCCGTCGGGCCGCCCGCGCCCTCGGGGACCGGCGGGCGTACCCGAACCGGCGATGGCTCTCGGCGCTCCTCGCGCTGCCCGTCGATCGCCTCGACGCGTTCCTCTCGGAGGCCGATCGGTTCGCGGAGCTCGAGCACGGCATCCGCGAGCGGCAGATCGCGGGCGGACGACGCAGCTACGCGCAGTTCCGGGCCCCCCTCGAGCTCTACGCGATGGTCCGCGCGCTGCGCCCCGACCACGTGATCGAGACCGGCGTCAGCAGCGGCGTGTCGAGCGCGCACATCCTCCTCGCCCTGCGACGCAACCGACGCGGGACCCTGCACTCGATCGACTTCCCGACGGCGCAACGGGGCGCCCGATTCTCCCGGCGGGATTCGCCGGTCGCGTTGCCCCCGGGCCGGCGGACCGGTTGGGTCGTTCCCCCGGAGCTCCGGCGCGGGTGGGACCTGCGGATCGGTCCGAGCGAGAAGCTCCTCGTTCCGCTCGTGGCCGAGACCCCGACCGTGGGGTTGTTCCTCCACGACAGCCGCCACACCCCGCGGCACCTCGCCTTCGAGCTCGATACGATCGCCCCACGGCTCGAGCCCGGGTCGATCGTACTGGCCGACAACACCGTCTGGACCGGGCGCGCCTTCCCCCGGTTCGCCCGGCGGCTCGGGGCCTCGGTTCGCCGGCGGGGACGGAGCGACCTCGTGGGACTGCGCGTTCCTCCCGGGGTTCTCCCGCCGCCGCGCGGAGCGGGCGGACGTTAAGTCCCGGCCCCCCTCTCTGCGACCCATGGCGGTCGGCCGTCCGGGGAAGGGGACGAGCTCCCCCCTCCCGTCGTCCCCCTCGGATCGCATCCTCGAGGCCCGGCGTCGCTGGGAAGCGGAGGTCCTCGCTCCGGCGCTGGCGAA
>JAJZMW010000121.1 GCA_021848165.1 Thermoplasmata archaeon | reverse complement strand
TCATCGGCTCGGGCCGCAGGATCCCCATCCGTCCCCTCCTCCCTCGTTCGTCCGCCCCGCGCGCCCTACGATCGGAAGCCGGCGAGGATCGCGTCCAGGAGCGGTTCGGCGAGCTCCTTCGGTCGCTTGCCCGCGCCCGCGAGGACGTTCGCGGCCTCGGCGTCCCCCGCCGCGACGATCGCCTCCGCCTCGCGATCGCCGGCGCTCTGGGCCTCCCGCACCCGGGCCTCGCGCAGCTGGTGCGCCGCGGTCCGGGCGAGCCCGATGCGGCCGTCCGCCTCCGCCCGGAGGCGCTGCCCGGTCGCCTCCGCCTCGGCGCGGGCGGCGGCGAGCCGCTCGTCCCACTCTCGTTCGGCGTCCTTCACGCGCTTGAGCTCGTCCAGCGACCCGACGGTCGCCATCGCCTCCGATGCGGGCATCGTTCCTCAGAATCCTCCCATCCACTTCGCCACGACCGCGAGGAAGAGGAGGGCGGCGCCGATCTTGATCGCCCAGGAGATCGCCCACGCGCGGCGGAAGCGCAGCTCGGCGGGGCGCATCCCCGCGCTCGCCTCACGCGACGGCGCGGCCACCGGCGGCCTCCTGTTCCATCTTGCGCTTGACGGTCTTGAGCATGCTGAACGCGTCGCGCTCCATCTCGTCGAATCGGAACTTGATGTAGCGGACGGTCTCCTGCAGGCGCGGGATCAGGACGTTCTCGATCGCGCTCGCGCGGCGCTTGGTCCTCTCGATCTCGAGGAGCAGGCGCCGCAGGGCGTTCTCCTTCTCGGCGATGTTGAGGACGACCTCGTAGATCCCCTGGAAGCGGTGGACCGCCTCGTGGACGCTCGTCGGGAGGTCGAGCAGGGCGGCGGACGGGATCGGCGCGTAGGCGCCCCGCTGGACCTGCGGCGTCTTGACGCCCATGACGTTCCGCGTCGCGACCGCGATCTCGGCGAGCTCGGGGAGGAGCATCGAGATGTTCTCGAGCCGCGTGGGTCCCTCCATCATCTCGGCGAGCCGGATCGACTCGTAGCCCCGGGCGACGCGCTGGGCGAGGTCGCCCCGGAGCTTCATCGCCTCCTTCGAGAGGTGGAAGAACTCCGCGATCAGCGCCGAGCGCTTCAGCTTGAGGAGGTTGAGGCCCCGCTTCGCGAGCCCGATGCGCCGACGCGTGTTGAGGAGGACGAGGCGGGTCGGGCGCACGTTCTCGGCGGGCACGCTCGTTCTCTCCCGTCGGTCGCTCCGGCTAGGCCGCCTTCCGCGCCGCGCGGTACTTCTGCACGTACTCGGGCCGGATCCGCTTGAGCTCGGACTCGGGGAGATCGGAGAGGATCTCCCAGGCGATCCCGAGGCTCTGGTCGATCGTCCGGTCCTCGTCGGGGCGCTGGTTGACGAACTCGGTCTCGAACCGATCGGCGATCTTGAGGTAGATCCGGTCGACCGGGCTCAGCGACTCCTCGCCGACGATCGCGCTGAGGGCGCGCTGGTCCTTCCCCGTCGCGTACGCCGCGAAGAGCTGGTCGGCGACGCCGCGGTGGTCCTCGCGCGTCCGCTCCTTGCCGATCCCCTGGTTCATCAGGCGCGAGAGCGACGGCAGGATATCGATCGGCGGATAGACGCCGCGGCGCTGGAGCTCCCGGCTGACGTAGATCTGCCCCTCGGTGATGTAGCCGGTCAGGTCCGGGATCGGGTGCGTCACGTCGTCGGCGGGCATCGTCAGGATCGGGAGCTGGGTGATCGATCCCTTGCGGCCGTGGATCTTGCCGGCCCGCTCGTAGATCGTGGCGAGGTCGGTGTACATGTACCCGGGGTAGCCGCGCCGCCCCGGGACCTCCTCCCGCGCCGAGGCGATCTCGCGGAGCGCCTCGCAGTAGTTCGTCATGTCGGTGAGCACGACCAGGATGTGCATGTCGCGCTCGTAGGCGAGGAACTCGGCCGCCGTCAGGGCCATCCGGGGGGTGACGACGCGTTCCATCGACGGGTCGCTCGAGAGGTTCAGGAAGACGACGGCCCGCTCGAGGGCACCGGTCGACTCGAACTCGCGGAGGAAGTAGTTCGCCTCCTCGCTCGTGATCCCCATCGCGGCGAAGACGACGGCGAAGCTCTCCGACGAGTTCCGCAGCTTCGCCTGGCGGACGATCTGCGCGGCGATCTGGTTGTGCGGCAGGCCCGCCCCCGAGAAGATCGGGAGCTTCTGGCCCCGGACGAGCGTGTTGTTGACGTCGATGGTGGAGATCCCCGTCTGGATGAACTCGCTCGGCTCCTCGCGCGAGTACGGGTTCATCGCGTTCCCGACGATCTCGAAGCGCTGCTCGCTGACGATCTTCGGCCCCCCATCGCGGGGCTCCCCGAGCCCGTTGAAGACGCGGCCGAGGAGATCGTCGGAGACCGGCAGCTGCGCGACCTCGCCGAGGAACTTGACGCTCGTGCGCTCGATGTTCATCCCCATCGTCGGCCCGAAGACCTGGACGATGGCGAGGCCCTTGCGCGAGTCGAGGACCTGCCCCTGGCGGCGCTCGCCGGAGGGGAGCTCGATCTCGACGACCTCCCCGTAGGCGGCGTTGGCGACGTCGCGCACGAAGAGGAGCGGCCCGGTGACGCGGTCGACGGTGCGGTAGTCGATCGGCACGCGCGGGAGCTTCGGGGCGGAGCTCGCCATGATCAGGCCCCTCCCGCGGCGGCGGCCGCGACCTGCGCGACCGACGTCCCCATCTCGGTCGTGATCGCGTCGAACTGGGCGGTGAGCTCGGTCTCGGGGATCCATTTCATCCGGGAGAGCTTCGTGCGGACGGGGAGCGCCTGGAGCTGCGCCACGGTGGCGCCCTGGAGGATCGCCTCCTGCTCCCGGTCCCCGAACTCGAGGATCGCGCGGAGCATCCGGAACTGCTTGTGGATCGAGGTGTACGTGTCGACGTCGTCGAACGCGCTCTGCTGCAGGTAATCCTCCCGCAGCATCCGCGCGACGTCGAGGACCCCCTTCTCCCGCTCGGGGAGGGCGTCGACCCCGACGAGCTGGACGATCTCCTGGAGCTCCGACTCCTTCT
Source organism: Thermoplasmata archaeon (assembly GCA_021848165.1). Taxonomy (GTDB): domain Archaea; phylum Thermoplasmatota; class Thermoplasmata; order Lutacidiplasmatales; family UBA184; genus Lutacidiplasma. Next base: position 923 of record JAJZMW010000121.1, on the reverse strand, counting down.
GGAGCACGCCGAGGGCGCGCTGGCGCAACCCGACGAACTCGGGCGAGAGCTCCGCGCGGTACCACGGCTCGAAGTCCCCCACGTAGAGCGAGTAGCTCTGGAGCCAGTTGATCGAGGGGAAGTGCCGGCGCGACGCGAGCGCCGCGTCGAGCGCCCAGAAGACGCGCGTGACGCGCAGCGTGTTCTGGCTCACCGGCTCGGAGAAGTCGCCGCCCGGCGGGCTCACCGCGCCGACGACGGTGACCGAGCCGGTCCGCTGGTCGGGGGAGAGGGTGACGACGCGGCCGGCCCGCTCGTAGAACTCGGCGATCCGTCGGCCGAGGTAGGCGGGGTACCCTTCCTCGCCCGGCATCTCCTCGAGCCGGCCGGAGATCTCGCGCATCGCTTCCGCCCACCGGCTGGTCGAGTCGGCCATCAGGGCGACATCGTAGCCCATGTCGCGGTAGTACTCGGCGATCGTGATGCCGGTGTAGACGCTCGCTTCGCGGGCGGCGACCGGCATGTTCGAGGTGTTCGCGATCAGGATCGTCCGCTCCATCAGCGGGCGCTTCGTCTTCGGGTCCGTGAGGTTCGGGAAGGTCGCGAGCACCTCCGTCATCTCGTTGCCGCGCTCCCCGCACCCGACGTAGACCACGATGTCCGAATCGGCCCAGCGAGCGAGTTGCTGCTGGGTCACCGTCTTCCCGGATCCGAACGGCCCGGGGATGCACGCCGCCCCGCCCTTGGCGACCGGAAAGAACGTGTCGATGACGCGCTGCCCCGTCACGAGGGGGATGCTCGGCGGGAGCTTGCGGTGGACCGGGCGAGGGACGCGGACGACCCAGCGCTGCGTGAGCGTGAGCGGGACGGGGCCGCTCGCCGTCCGGAGCGACCCGATCGTCTCCCGGATCGTGTACGCGCCGCTCGCGAGGGACTCGATCGTC
>JAJZMW010000049.1 GCA_021848165.1 Thermoplasmata archaeon | reverse complement strand
AGTATCCGAGCGCCTGCGGTCGGGCCGAGTCCGGGACCGGCACGACGATGTCGGCGTCGATCGGAGCCTCTTCGGCGAGCCGACGGCCGATGCGGTGCCGCACCTCGTAGACCGACCGGGTCTCGACGACCGAGTCCGGACGGGAGAAGTAGACCCACTCGAACATGCAGTGCGCGCGCCCGCCCGCGCCGGGGATCTGGCTCGTTCCCGCGAGGGCCCCGTGCGAGAGGACCACGATCTCGCCGGGGCGAACGTCGCGGAGCGTGCGGCCCCCCATCAGGTCGAGAGCGACGGACTCGCTCGCGAGCGCCATGCCCCCCTCGAGCTCGCCGAGCACCAAGGGGCGGATCCCGAGCGGATCGCGGAATCCGATGACCTTGCTTCCGACGAGCAGCACGATGGCGTAGCCGCCGACGATCTCCTCGCAGGCGCGTCGGATCGCCGACTCGAGATCGCGGGTCCGCGTGTACTCGAGCGCGATCGTTTGCGCCATCGTCTCCGAATCGGCGCTCCCGAGAAGCTCGACCCCCTGGGCCTGGAGGCGTCGACGGACGCGGTCGAAGTTCACGATGTCGCCGTTGTGCGCGATGGCAGCGTCCTCGTTGCGGAGCTTGACGACGAGCGGCTGCGCGTTCTCGAGATCGCTCGATCCGGTCGTCGAGTACCGGACGTGACCGATGCCGTTCGGCCCGGGCAGCTCGTCCAAGGTCTCCTGGTGGAAGATCTCGTGGACGAGTCCCATCCCCTTGCGGTGGTGCAGCGTCCCGTGGCTCGTCGTCGCCATCCCCGCGGACTCCTGGCCGCGGTGCTGGAGGGCCCGCAGGCCCCGGAACAGGAACGGGCTCGCCGGCTTCCCCTGCAGCGAGACTCCCACCACGCCGCAGAACTCTCGCGCCGGCATTCTTCGAACGAAGGGCGCACCCCGGCGCCCCATCCCGGGCCAGCGGAGGGTCGGACTTAAGCGAAGCGCTGGCGCCGACTCCGACGCCCGTCCCATCGGCAAAAACTCCCCCCGCCCGAACGGCAGGGGGAGTCGGGGGTCCCCTCGGTCGACGGAGAGCTCACCCGAAGAGAGCGGAGAGACCCTCGGCGGCCTCCTCTTCGGAGACCCCCTTCTCTTCCTTCTTCTCTTCTTCCTTCTTCTCGCCCTTCGCCCCCTTCTCGGAGGCCGCGGTGGGCGCGGCGGCGGCGGGCGCGACGGCCATCGTCTCGGACTTCGCGAGCACCTCGGCGAGGTTCACGCCGTCCAGGGAGGCGATGAGCGCCTTGATCTGCGCCGCGTCCGGGGCGATCCCGGCGGCGGACAGGACATCGTTCAGGCCCTTCTCGTCGATCGGCTTGCCTGCCGCGTTGAGCAGCAGAGCACCGTACACATATTCCATGGTTGTTCACTCCACTCGGTTTGGTTTCGGGGGACCCCTACTTGCCTGTGAGACCTTCGACCGCCTTCGCCTCGCGCACGGCGCGCGCGAGGAGGTGCGGCAAGGTTTGCTTGGTCGGATAGCCCGCGGCGACGGCCAGCGCGATCGCCGCCCGATGGGCCTTCGCGACGAGGAGCGGCGCCGTGACGGGCGTCGCGTAGGCGATCTCGAGGGCCACGGCCAGCGCCTGCCGGTGGGCCCGCAGCAGCTCGTCCCGGCGCGCGTCCAGATCGACCGAAAGGACGTCCGGCGAGTAGAACGTCGCCCCCTCGACCAGCGCACGGAGGGTGAGCCCGACCTCGAGCGGCCGGATGTCCATGCGGGTCAACATTCCCGCCACCTCCCGCGAGATCGGCTGGCCGGCGCGCACGATCACCGTGTCCTTCTTGAGGACGACCTTCCCCTTCTCGATCGCCGCCGGGAAGCCGGCGTGCTGCAGTTCGCCCACGATCGGTCCGGGCTTGAAGCTCGTCGTGCCGGCGGGGACGAGGATGTCCCGCGGAGCGATCTCGCCGCCCCGCGCGGGCGTCGGGGATCGCGTCCTCACAAGCTCCTGGAAGAGCGAGAACGGGTTCCCTTCGGCGGTGAAGATCGCCGTCTGGTCGGTCACGTGCTCGAGGAGAGGGCGGAGCGAGGGGCGCTCCGTCGCCGCCCGCTCGAGGGCGTGGCGGACGATCGTGTTCGGGGCCATGTGGATCGGGTGGCCCCGGTCGCGGAGCTCCCGCCGCATGCTCTGCAGCGCGCTGGCCGGGACGCCCCGCACGCCGACCAACGCCGTGATCGGCCGGGCGACGAGCTCCGCGCGGACCGCCTCCACGCGCTGGATCTTGGCGGGGCGAACGGAGGTACGGCCGGGCATCGTTCGGATCCCTACCAGAGCCGGATCGCCGGGCCCATCGTCGTCTTGACGTAGACGCTCTCCACGTTCGTTCGTCCCCGCTCGAGCTTCCCCAGGATCCGGCCGAGCACCGCGTCGACGTTCTGCGCGATCTGTTCGGGCGGCATCGTGCGCGTCCCGACGGGCGCGTGAAATGTCCGGTTCCCCTTCGAGCGGACCCGGATGGAGCGTTGCAAGGCGCGGATGAGGTTGCTCGGGTCGCTGCCCGGCGCGATCGGCCGGGGCATCTTCCCGCGCGGACCCAGGATCGTACCGAACCGCTTTCCGATCGTCGGCATCAACGGCGCCTCGGCCAGGAAGAAGTCGACGCGACCGGCGAGCCGCTTGCCGTTCTTCACTGCCTCATCGAGGTCGCTCGCCAGGATCACTTCGTCGGCGACGCCCCGAACTTTCTGGATGAGCTCGGGCGAGCCGATGACCGCCACCCGCACCGGGCGACCTCGGCCGTTCGGAAGAGGCACCTCGTCCTCGAGGCGGTTCTTCGGGATCGTGAGGTCGAGGTCCTTGAGGTTGACGGAGACCTCGATCGACTCGGAGAAGCCCCGCTCCGGAGCCTTCCCCAAGGCTTCGGTCACGACCTCGAGCGAGTTGCGATCGGCCATCGAATCTCTCCGGTGCGGCGGCGCCCAAAAGCACCCCCTACTTAAAGCTTCGGCGCGGTTCTCGGCGGAGCATCGGCGAGGACCTCCCGTCCCGAGGGGAGCAGGGCTCGCGCCGGAGGGTGGGATCGGGCGGACCCGGTCGGCGGGCGGGTCCAATTCTTATATCCTCGGAGGTCTCGCCGAGAGGCCATGCACTATCCGAAGGTCGTCTCGACCTACTGTCCGAAGTGCCGCACGCACACGGACCACGAGGTCGAGAAGGGGAAGAAGCGCCCCGCCTCCGAGCTCAAGTGGGGGCAGCGCCGGTTCCGACGCGCGACGCGCGGCTACGGGGGATTCCCCCGGCCGAAGCCCGAGGGGCGCGCGAAGGCCGTCCGCCGCGTGAACCTCCACTATCGATGCAAGAAGTGCAAGTATACGGTACAGCCGCCGAGCTTCCGGGCCGGTCAGCTCGAGCTCGTGGAGCACTCGTAGGAGCGAAGATCATGCGTCCACCGGCTCCGTTCTGGATCGTCAAGTGCCCGGACTGCTCGGGCGAGCAGACCGTCTTCAGCCGACCCGCGTCGACCGTGAACTGCCAGGTCTGCGGCGCGACCCTCGCGACGCCGACCGGTGGACAAGCGAAGCTTCGCGGCGAGCTCGTCCGGCTCGCCGGGGCGTAGGCGGGGGGTCGGCGGCCGATGCCGCTCAAACCGGCGTTCCCCGAAGAGGGGGACCTCGTCGTCGCGACCGTCAACTCGATCCGGAACTTCGGAGCGGTCGTCGCGCTGAACGAAGACAACGCCATCGGCGTCAGTGTAACCAATCTTGCCTACGGAAGTTCTGAGGTGACCACCGTGAGTCAGCCCGACGGCACCGGTGAGACCTGGAATGCGAACGATTGGGCGATCGGCCTGAGCTATTCAAGGAATCTTACCGATAGGTTCTCGATAGGCGGGACGGCGAAGATGATCCTGCAGCAGATATGGAGGGAGTCCGCAACGGGCTTCGCGCTGGACGCCGGCCTCCTCTATATCACACCGTTCAATAATATGAAAATCGGAATGGAGATTGCCAATTTCGGGACGGATAT
>JAJZMW010000130.1 GCA_021848165.1 Thermoplasmata archaeon | reverse complement strand
GCGGCCGATGATCACGCTCATCGCGTAATCGATGTAGGAGCGGTGCATCTCCCGCTCGAGCGGGTGATCGTGGATCCGATCCTCGCCCGCGACGTCGAGCGGGGCCGACGGCTCGGCGCTCATGCGTGGACCCCGCCGGCGGCGTGCTGGGCGAACTGGCCGCGGATCTCCCGGTCGAGCACCGCGAGGAACGCGTCGCGCGCGGTCGCGGGGATCGTCGCGCCGCTGGCGACCGTATGACCTCCGCCTTCTCCCCCGACCTCCCCGGCGGCGATCCGGCAGGCGCTCGCGAGGTCGAGCCCTCGCCCGACGAGCCGGGTCGTCCCGCGGGCGCTCACCTTGCTCGTGCCGGCGTCGCCGGGGGAAAAGACGAAGACCGGCCGCTCGGGATCGAGAAGGTAGTTCATCGCGAGACCCGCCTGCGTGCCCGCGAGCGTCGTGTCGGGGCTCTCGAACCACTGGAGAGCGCTCATCGAATTTAGCCCTCCCGCCTCGAGGCGAAGGAGCCCCGCCAGGATCCCCCGTCGCCACTCCCGCTCGAACCCCTCCGCCCGGCGGAGCGCCTCCCGATCCCCGAGCGCGAGGGCGACCCCGGTCCCCGGCTCGTTCGCCCGGCCGCAGGCGTTCTGGAGGTTCGAGAGCTCCTCCGCGTCGCGGCCGAGCGACGGGATCGACCAGCGCGGCTCCGTGAGGACCTCGACAAACTCGGGTCGGACCCCGGCCGCCCGCATCCTCTCCGCGAGCGCGGCGGCGAGCCGGCTCCGCTCCTCCGCGTCCAGCTCGGCCGGGCGGCGGGTCCCGTCCAGGCCGACGCCGGTGAGCAGCTCCCGGACCCCCTCGGGTCGTCCCGAGACCCCCCGAACGAACGGATCGATGCTCTCCTCGAGCGCCTGCGCGAGATTCGCTCCGTGGAGCGCGAGGCCCGGCGCCGAGGCGAGCAGCGACCGGCGCTTCGCCTCCTCCATGAGCCGGCCGTTGAGGCCGTGGAAGCCGCCGACGTGCTGTCGGTCGGCGATCGCCCCCGAGATCCCCCACGGAGCGTTGTCCCAGTTGCGGGCGTCCAGGTGGATCGTGAAGAGCCAGGTGAGCGTCGCGCCGCAGAGTTCGTCCATCCCGTCGACGCCCCAGTCGAGCGGGTTCACCAACGCGACATGGTCGGGGGGCGGAGCGGCCGCCGGGTACCGATGGTGATCGAGGATCACGACCGGGTGGCCGTGCCCGGCGTAGAGGTCGAGCCAGCTCGACCCGGTGTCGACCAGGAGCGCCGGGCCGGACGTCGACCGGAGCACCTCCGCCATGCGCGCCCGCTCCACGCCCAGGAACGGGGTCGCCTGGGTCGGATACCCGAGCCGCGCGAACGCCCGGAGGGCGCTGGACGCGCTCGCGATCCCATCGCCATCGTAATGGTAGATGATCCGCCAACGTCCCGGGTGGTCCCGGACCAGGCCCGTGGCCCGGTCGAACTCCTCGCCGTACCGGGGATCGGAGACGAACGATTCGGGCCCGTCAGGCATCACTCCACCTGGAGCGCGGCCCCCACGGCCGAGTAGCGCCAGGTGTCGGGAAGGACCTTCGTCTGCCGGTAGTAATGGGCGAGGCGTCGGATCCGGGACTCGATCAGGTTGAGCCCCCGGCGGTTGGCGAGGTCCTTCGGATGCGCCTGGAGGTGGCGCTGCAGATGGACGACCCGCTTGAGGAGCGCCTGGAGGTCCTCGGGGAGCTCCGACTGGACCCCGTTCGCGCGGAGGGTCGCGGTCAACCGCACCCCGGTCACCGCGCGGGTCGAGGGGACCCCGTAGGAGTCGCGCAGTCGCTGGCCGACCTGCGCCACCGTGAGCCCCGTCTTGGAGAGCTGGAGGGCCTGCTCGACGACCTCCTCCTTCGATAGGGGGATCCACGAGGGGCTCGTCGCCGGGTACGGGCGGTGGGAACCGGCCCGGCCCTTGCGGCTCGAGTGGATGCGCGACACGGCCCCGCGCGGATTTGCGACCTCTATTTAACGGGGGCGCATCCCACGGTCGCGGTCCCTCCGGGAGGGGATCCCCGGGGCCGTCCCGCCCTCCTCCGGCCCCCCCAGGAACGGCCTCTTTAGGGAGGCCGGGTGTCGGGAGCGAGCCGTGCCCGAGAAGGAGACGTTCAAGGTCACCCCGTACGAGGTCAAGGGGCGGATCGACTACGACCGGCTGCGCGAGCAGTTCGGGACGCAGGAGCTGACCGCCGAGCTGCGGGAGGAGCTGCGCACGATGGCGGGGGGGACCCTCCACCCGCTCATCGAGCGCGGGATCTACTACTCGCACCGGGACCTCTCCGCCCTCCTCCGGGAGCACCGGAACGGCCAGCGGTTCTTCCTCTACTCGGGCCGGGGTCCCTCGGGCCCGCTGCACCTCTCCCATCTCGTGCCGTTCGAATTGTGCCAGTGGATCCAGGAGAAGTTCGACGTGCCGATGTACATCCAGATCACCGACGACGAGAAGTTCTGGGCGCGCCCGCAGCTCTCGCGGGAGGAGACCGTCGCCTGGGGCCGGGAGAACCTCCTCGACATCCTCGCGGTCGGCTTCGACCCGAAGCGGACCCGCGTCTTCTTCGACTCCCGGTCGATCGCCGCCCTCTACCCGCTCGCGATCCGGGTCGCGCGCCGGATCCCCTACTCGACGGTGAAGGCGGTCTTCGGCTTCCCGCCCAGCGCCAACATCGGGCTCGTCTTCTACACGGCCCTGCAGACCGTCCCGTGCTTCTACCCCTCCTGGGAGGCCGGTCGTTCGGTCCCGTGCCTGATCCCCTGCGGGATCGACCAGGATCCGCACTTCCGCGTCACCCGCGACATCGCGGAATCGCTCGGCTACCCGAAGCCGGCGCTCCTGCACAGCCAGATGGTCCCCGGCCTCCTCGGCGAGGGGGTCATGAGCACGACCGGCGGCGCCGAGGAGAACGCCCTCTTCCTCAACGACCCCCCGAAGACGGTCGAGCGGAAGCTCCGTCGGGCGTTCACGGGGGGCCGCAGCTCGGTCGAGGAGCAGCGACGCCTCGGGGCGACCCCCGAGATCTGCTCGATCTGGGCGCTGTGGAAGACCCGGTTCGCCGACACCCCCGAGAAGTTCGAGCAGATCACCCGCGACTGCCGCTCGGGGGCCCTCCTCTGCGGCGATTGCAAGGGGGAGCTGATCGAGCGGGTCCACGGGTTCTACCGGGCGCACGAGGCGGCCCGCGAGGCCTGGAAGGGCCGGGCGGAGGAGCTGATCGTCACCGCGCCTCCGCATCCCGACTGACCCGGAAAGGGACCGCTCGGGGCGGGTCCCAGAGCTTTTATACCCGGCCATCGCTCCCCCGCTCCGAGAGAACCCAAGCCTCGCCGATTTCGAGCGTCCCGCCTGTTTGATTTTTCGAACCGGTAGTTCGCGCGAGCCAGAGCGAGGGGCGGGAACCCTCAACCCAAACGCGAACGAAAGCGAAGAGGCAAACGACATGGAGAAGACCCTGACAAAAGTGCGAGACCTGACGCCGAGCTCGAAGCAAGTCAACGTCCTGGCCAAGGTGGTCACGGTGGGCGAAGCCAAGGAAGTGATGGGCAAGTTCGGCGACGCGAGGAAGGTGGCGGAGGCGATTGTCGGCGACGACACCGCGACCATCATTCTCTCCCTGTGGAACGAACAGATCGGATCGATCGCGAAGGACGAGATCGTCCTGATCGACAACGGCTACGTGAGCCTGGTCCGGGGCCACATGCGCCTGAACGTCGGGCGCTACGGCAACCTGACGAAGTCGACCGAGGCGATCGCTGAGGTCAACCAGACGCTCGACATGAGCCAGCAAGAGTTCGAGAGCGAGCGCCGCAGCTACGGTGGTGGCGGTGGAGGCTACCGGGGCGGCGGCGGTGGCGGCGGTGGTGGCGGCGGCTACGGTGGCGGCGGCGGCGGCTCCCGGTACGGGGGCGGCGGCAGCGGCGGCGGTGGCGGCGGCGGCCGGGACCGCTCCGAGACGTACAAGCGCTACTGAGGGCCCT
>JAJZMW010000149.1 GCA_021848165.1 Thermoplasmata archaeon | reverse complement strand
GCGGGGCGACCACGACGTCCTCGTCCGCGGGACGTTCGCCAACGTCCGCCTCCGCAACCAGCTCGTCGCGCCGCGGGAGGGGGGCTACACCCTCGGCCCGGACGGCCAGGTCACGACGATCTTCGAGGCCGCCGAGCGGTACCGCGAGCTCGGCACGCCATTGGTGATCCTCGCGGGGAAGAGCTACGGGCAGGGGAGCTCCCGGGACTGGGCCGCGAAGGGCCCGCGCCTGCTCGGGGTCGGGGCGGTGATCGCCGAGAGCTTCGAGCGGATCCATCGGTCGAACCTGATCGACATGGGGGTCCTGCCGCTCCGGTTCCGCTCGGGCGAGGGCGTGGCGGCGCTCGGGCTCACGGGCCGGGAACGGTTCCGCTTCGCCGTCCCCGAGGGGACCGGGCTCGCTCCGCGCGGCGATCTCGTCGTCCGCGCGCAGGCCCCGGACGGCCGCGAGCGGACGTTCACGGCGACGGTCGCGATCCACTCCGCGATCGAGCTCGACTACTACCGGGCCGGCGGCGTGCTGCCGTACGTGATGCGGACGCGCTTCGCCGCGCCGTAGCCCGCGCGTCGCGCACGGCCGGGTCGCCGATGAACTCGAGCCAGATCCCGTCCGGGTCGCTGGCGTAGACGAGCCACTCGTGGGGTTCGTCGATCCGCGCCTCCCGCCGCCCCCCGAGCTTCACGACCCGCTCCGCCCAGGCGTCCGGATCGTCCGCGGAGAATCCGATGTGGTCGAGCTCGGAACCGGATCGCCAGGGGCGGGCGAACCGGCTGGCGCGAGGGTAGTGGTTGAGCTCGAGACGCGACGACATGCCGGGGAGCTTCAGGTGGACCCAGCGGCCCCCGTGGCCCATCACCCCGCGGCGGAAGATCCGGAAGCCGAGCCCCCGGTAGAAGCGGAGGGAGCGCGCGAGATCGCGGACCTCGATGCCGGCGTAGACGTAGCGCAACCGTGGAGCGGCCATGCCCCGGGAGGGAGGAACCTCCGATAAAGCTCCCGGGACGACGGCGACCGGGAGGCGTTGCCCGCCGCGCAAATCGCTTGCGCCCGCTTCCCCCGGCCCAAAGCCAGATAGACCCGCTCGGTGTCGCGCCGGACGGAGCCGCCATGCGGACCATCGAGCAGATCATCCGGAGCCGCCACGTGCTCAAGCACCCGTTCTACGTCGCCTGGTCCATGGGCGAGGTCGCCCGGCCGACGCTGCAACGGTACGCCGACCAGTACTACCACTTCGAGCGGAACTTCCCCCGCTACGTCGCGGGCGCCTACGCCCGCATCGACGACCCGCGGGCGCGCCGGACGCTCCTCGACAATCTCGTCGACGAGGAGGGGCGGGATCCGACGCACCCCGAGCTCTGGCTCCGTTTCGCCGAAGGTCTGGGGTCGTCGCGGGGCCGCGTGGAACGCGCGTCGCCCTCGGCCGCGACCCGCCGCCTGCTCGGGACCTACGAGGAGCTGGCGCTGCAGGGGAGCCGGGCCGAAGCGCTCGGGGCCCTCTACGCCTACGAGTCGATCTTCCCGGAGGTCGCCGCCGAAAAGGCGCGGGGCCTGCGCCGCTTCTACGGCGTGCGCGACGCGCGATCGCTCGAGTTCTTCCGCGTCCACACCGCCGCCGACGTGGAGCACTCGCGCGCCGAGCGGGCGATCCTCCGACGCGAGGTCGCCCGCGCGCCGAGCGCGCGGGTCGAGGCGGAGCGCGCGACGGAGCGCACCATGAACTCCTGGTGGGGGTTCCTGGACGCGTTCGTCGCGGGTTAGCGACCGTCCCGCAGCGGACCGGACGCCCCGCCCCCGTCGGGCGGGTTCGCCGGGGAGCCCGCGGGGGCCGGAGGTCGGCGCCGCTGGCGGAGGTTGTAGACGACGATGGCGACCGCCGCCGCGGCGACGAAACCGATCGTCGCGAAGACGAAGAGGTACCAGGACGGGAACGACGGAAGCCCCGAGCCGGTCGCGGCGAAGGCGAGCGGGGTCCCGCGGAGCGCGGCGAGGGGCAGGCTCGCGCAGACGACGGAGTTCGTGAGCCCGCCGAGGGTCAGGATCTGGCTCATCGGTAGCCAGGCGCTCCCGTTGTAGTAGTCGGCGGCGGAGAGGATGAGCGCCGGCTCCGGGAGGTGGACGCAGATGTGGGCGAAGCCCGTCGCCGCGGGGGCGACCGCCACGTCGAAGTACGAGGCGTTCGCGAACGGCGCCGCCGGCACGTCCGGGGCCGGGGCGGCGAGGTGCTGCGTGATCACGGACCACGGGCCGTTCGCGCTCGAGAACTCGAGGGTCAGGTTGAGCCACGTGCTCGGGCTCTTGACCTCGGCCGGGAGCGAGGCGACCGGGAGCGTCGTCCCCGCCACGGCGAAGGCGTTGCCGGGAACGAAGAGCATCCGACCGTTGCCGGCGTCCGCGATCCAGAGTCCGCCGCTGCCGGGATCGACGGTCGCCCCGAGGGGCGCCCGGAGCGCCGATTGGTTCGTCCCCGGGGCCGTCGTGAAGAGGCTCGGCTGACCCAGGGCCACGGTCGCCGGAGCGCCGTCGACGACCGGGAGCGAGTAGCGGACGACGCGATCGTTGCCCGCGTCCGCCACCCAGAGGGCGCCGCGGGGATCGACCGCGATCCCGGACGGGTCGAGGAGCCCCCCCGGTCCGGCCCCGGCGCCCCCGCTGTAGAGGTTCGTCTGCCCGAGCACGCCGCTCGCCGCCTGCCCGGTCGAGAACGGAGGCGCGAACGCGAGGATGCGATTGTTGCCGGTGTCGGAGACGTAGAGCGTCCCGTTCGCGTCGACGGCGACCCCGCTCGGGGAGGCGAGGCCGGTCGGAGAGTCGAACCCCGGGAGCCCGGAGGTGAATCCCGATTGGCCGAGCACGAGGGTCGCCGGCATGCCGGTAGCGAACGGGGGACGGAACTCGAGCACCCGATTGTTGCCGGTGTCCGCGACCCAGAGGTCGCCGGCCGCGTCGACGGCGATCCCGGTCGGATGGTCAAGGGCGCGGGCCGAGAGCCCCGGGGCGGACCCGGTCCGGTTCGGCTGGCCGATCGCGACGCTCGCGACCATCCCCGTCGAGAACGGGGGGAGGAATTCGAGGATCCGATCGTTGTACGTGTCCGCGACCCAGAGCGATCCGTTCGGCCCGAACGCGAGGCCCTGGGGGTGGTCGAGCTGGCCCGCCCCCGAGCCCGAGAGCGAGTCGTTGAGCGTCGGTTGACCGATCGCGACGAGCGCCGCGCTGCCGGGCGAGAAGGGGGGAGCGAACTCGACGACCCGGTTGTCGCTCGTGTCGAGCACCCAGAGGTCGCCGCGGGCGTCGACCGCGCTCGCCCCGACCTCGCCGAGGTTCGCGGCGGTCGGGGCGGTCGTCGCGACGGAGAGGTTCGCCTGCCCCAGGACGAGGTCCGCGGCCATGCCGGACGAGAACGGGGGGGCGAAGCCGGTGACGCGGGCGTTCCCGATCTCGGCGACGAACAACGCGCCGCCGGGACCGACCACCGCGTCGGCCGGACCGCTCATCCCGACGGCGCTCGTCGCCGGGGTGCGGTCCGTCGCGGTCGGTTGGCCGAGGACGAGCGCGGCGGACGCCCCGGCGAAGATCGGCGGGACGAACTCGAGGACCCGGTTGTTGTGGGAATCGCCGACCCACAGGTCGCCGCGCGCATCGAAGGAGAGGCCGCTCGGGCCGGCGAGGCCGCCCCCGCCCGCGTGCGGCGCCGAGGCCGTGGCGTTCGGCTGACCGAGCACGAGCGCGGCGCTCTCGCCGGTCGCAAACGGCGGATCGTACGCCACGACCCGGTTGTTGCTCGCGTCCCCGACCCACATCGCCCCCGTCGCGTTGAAGGCGATCCCGACCGGGCCGTCGAGCCGATTCGGGCCGGTCCCCGGCTGGCTCTGCCCGAAGCCCGACTGGCCGAGAACGACGCTCGCGGCCATCCCGGTCGAGAACGGCGGGGCGAACTCGACGAGCCGATTGTTGCGGAGATCGGAGACCCAGAGGGCGCCGGAGGCTGGATCGACGGCGACGCCGAACGGGGCGGCGAGCGACGCGGAGGAGTTCCCGGCCGCGGCGGGGGTCATCG
>JAJZMW010000157.1 GCA_021848165.1 Thermoplasmata archaeon | reverse complement strand
ACGCAGCGCCGGAAAGTCGCGACGCGCGGCGCGCGCGGTCACGGTCGGGCCCCGGACTGGAGACTGTCGGCCGCGATCGCGAGCGCCGCGGCGCCGGTCACGAGCGTCTCCCCGGGAGGGGCGAACGTTGCGCTGTGCAGCGACGCCGGGCGACCCGGGATCCCCGCGCCGAGCCGCAAGAAGGTTCCGGGGACCCGCTCGAGATACCGGGCAAAATCCTCCGCGCCCATGACGGGGTTCTCGAGGTCGACCACCGATCGATCGCCGAGGGCGGCGCGAAGCCCCTCGGCGATCCGGGCGGTCTCGGCGGGCGGGTTCCACAGGGCGGGATACCCCCGACGGTATCCGATCGACACCCGGGCCCCGAGGCTCCCCGCGATCGAGCGAACGCGGCGGCGGATCGCCGCCTCCATCGCGTTGCGCGTCGCCGGCCGAAACGTGCGGACCGTCCCCTCCATCTCGACCACGTCGGGAAGGATGTTGTGCCGGGTCCCTCCGTGGATCTGCCCGATGCTGATCACGACCGGGTCGACGGGGTTGCGCACCCGGCTCACGATCGCCTGCAGGCCGCAAACGATCTCGCTGGCGACCAGGACGGCGTCCGGGCCTTGATGGGGGGAGGCGGCGTGCCCCCCCCGTCCGCGGACCGAGATGCGGAGGGTGTCGGCGGCGGCCATGCACGGCCCCGGCTTCACTCCGACGCTGCCAGCGGGCACGCCGGGCTCGACGTGCTGGCCGACGACGTAGTCCACGTCCGGGTCGCGGAGGCAGCCCCGGCGGATGAACGGGAGCGCTCCGCCGTCGCCCCCGTCCTCCTCGGCGGGCTGAAAGATCAGTTTCACGGGGCCGCCGAGACGATCGGGTTCCTGGGCCAGGATCGCCGCCGCCCCGAGCAGGGCGCTCATGTGCACGTCATGCCCGCAGGCGTGCATCTTTCCCGGGAACCTCGAGGCGTACGGGAGGCCCGTCTCCTCGGTGACGGGGAGGGCGTCCATGTCGGCGCGCAACGCAACGACCGGCCCCCGGCGCCCTTGGCCGATGAATCCGAGGACGCCGAAGAAGTCCGGGTACGTCCGAACGGGGATGCCGAGCTCGTCGAGCGCGGCCACGATCTTGTCGCGGGTGGCCCGCTCGTGATGGGAGATCTCGGGCTCGCGGTGGAGCGCCATCCGCCACGCCTCCAACCGCGGGCGAAGTCGTCGAGCGGCCCCGAGCCGGCCGGGCGAACGGGTCGGCACGCCGCGCGCAGCCCGTATCGGGATATAACGGTCGGTGCGCCGATCACGTCGCGACGGGCCGGAGCGCGCGCGCGATCGGCCTCAGGATCCGGCCCACCGTGGCCGGGCGAGGGAGCTCGCCGAACCGCTCCTCGAGCGCCGTCGCGACGACCACGCCGTCCGCGCCCGCCCGCCGCGCGGATCGCGCGGACGCCGCGTCGCGGATGCCGAACCCGAGGTAGACCGGAAGATCGGGCCGCGCCTCGTGCGCGGCCCGGACGATCGGAGCGAGCGCGGCCGCACCGGCGGTCCTCCCGGCCCCGGTCGTTCCGTAGCGCGAGACGAGATAGAGGAATCCCGCGCTCTGCCGCGCCAACGCCGCGACCCGCCTCCGATCCGAGGACGGGGCCGCGAGAAGCACCAGCTCGAGACCGGCGCGGCGGGAGGCGCGCCTCCACGGGGGCGACTCCTCGAGCGAGAGATCGGGAACGAGGAAGCCCCGGGCGCCCGCCCGACCGATCTCCGCGAGCGCGCGGTCGAGCCCCCGTCGCCAGAAGGGGTTCGCGTAGCTCATCACGTAGGTCGGAAGGATCGACGCGACGTCCCGGATCGCGGCCTCGAGGTCCCGCCAGTCGGTCCCGTGGCGCACCGCCGCATCCGCGCGGGCCTGGAGGACCGGGCCGTCCGCGATCGGGTCGGAGAACGGGAACCCGAGCTCGAGATGCGTTGCCCCCGCCTGGCGCGCGGCGAGCGCCAGCGCCCGGTAGCGCCCTCGCCGAACGCGATCGACCATGCAGTAGGCGACGAGCGCCCCGCGGCGTCCGTCACGCGACGGCACGGCCGACCACCTCGAGGTCCTTGTCGCCGCGCCCCGAGAGCGTGACCACGATCCGTTGTCGCTTCGGCCGGCGGCGCGCCTCGACGACGGCCGCGTAGATCGCGTGCGATGGCTCGAGCGCCGGGAGGATCCCTTCGTCCTCGGCGAGCCACCGGAACGCCCGCAGCGCATCCTCGTCGTGCACGGCGATGTAGCGGGCCCGTCCCGCGTCGCGAAGGTAGGCGTGCTCGGGCCCGACCCCGGCGTAGTCGAGCCCCGCGGAGATGCTCTGCGTGTCGGCGATCTCGCCCGACCGGTCCTGGAGGACGTAGGAGTAGCTGCCGTGCAGGATCCCCGGCCGTCCTCGCGTGAGCGACGCGGCGCCGACCGTCGATCCCCGCGGGCCCCCGGCTTCGACCCCGAGCAGTTCGACCGAGGTCCGTCGCATCGGATGGAAGGTGCCGATCGCGTTCGATCCCCCCCCGACGCACGCCACCGCCAGATGGGGGGGGCGACCCCATCGTCGGCGCGCCTCGCGCAGGATCTCCCGCCCGATCACGCTCTGGAAGTCGGCGACCATCGACGGGAACGGGTGGGGCCCGACGGCGCTGCCGAGCAGGTAGTGCGTCGTGCGCACGTTCGTGATCCAGTCCCGCAGCGCTTCGTTGATCGCGTCCTTGAGGGTCCGCTGGCCGGTGCGGACCGGTCGCACGCGGGCGCCGAGGAGCTCCATGCGCAGGACGTTCGGGCGCTGCCGTTCCATGTCGACCTCGCCCATGTAGACCTCCGTCGCGAAGCCGAGCGCGGCGCCGATCATCGCCGTCGCCACGCCGTGCTGGCCCGCGCCGGTCTCGGCGATGAGCCGGGGCTTCCCCATCCGTCGCGCGAGGAGTCCTTGCCCCAGCGCGTTGTTGAACTTGTGGGCGCCCCCGTGCACCAGGTCCTCCCGTTTCAGCCAGATCTCCGCCCCGCCGGCCCGCGCGGTCAACCGCTCGGCGAAGTGGAGCGGGGTCGGTCGGCCCCCAAAACTCCGGGCCCGCTCCGCGAGCTCCCGGCGGAACGCCGGGTCCCGTCGCGCCGCTCGCCACGCCCGCTCGAGCTCCGACAGGGCCGGGACCAACGTCTCGGGGACGTAGGCCCCGCCGTAGGCTCCGAAGCGCCTAGGCATGGCCTCCCCCGTCGGCCGCGCGGACGGCGGCGCGGAACCGGCGCATCCGGTCCGGGTCCTTGCGTCCGGGGGACGACTCGATCCCGCTCGAGACGTCGACGCCCCAGGGATGCACGTGCGCGATCGCCTCCCCGACGTTCTCGGGCGTGAGGCCACCGCCGAGGACGACCTTCCGGCCGGGCAGGGCGTCGACCAGGCGGGCGCACGCGGGCCAGCTCGGCGTGGCTCCCGTCCCCCCGGGCATCGATCCGCCGGCAACATCGAGGTGCACGCGCCGGAACTCCGCATCCTCGGGCGGCGTCGGCGGCTCGACCTCCGCCCCCCCCGGGGGGACCGGGACCGACGGCACGATGCGATGATACTCGATGCGATCGAGCCCCTCGGGGATCCGTCCGTGGACCTGGATCCAGTCGACGCCGATCCCCTCGAACGCCTCCCGGATCGCGTCGAGCGTCGGGTCGACCATCACGCCCCAGATCTCGAGCCGCGACGGGACCTCCGCGGCGATCTCGGTCGCGCGCGGGATCGGGAGGTTCCGGGGCGAGCCGGGAACCCCGATCACGAGGCCGATGGCGCCGTCCTCCTCGGGCGCGTCGGCCAGCGCCGTCGCGTCGGTGATCCCGCAGAATTTGACGAAGGTCTTCATCGCGCTCCTCCCGGGAGCTCCCCGGCGGCGCGGATCGCCGCGAGGAACCGATCCGGCTCCGCGGCGCGCGCGAACGCGGACCCGACGAGGACCCCCTCCGTCCCCCAGGCCCGCCACCGGCGCGCTTCGACCGGTCCCTCCACCCCGCTGAGCCCGAGGACGGGACGATCGTGCGGCAGCGCACGGACCGTCGCCTCGGCGACGTTGGGCCGGAAAGCGAGGGCGTCCAGATCGCGGACGTTCACCCC
>JAJZMW010000143.1 GCA_021848165.1 Thermoplasmata archaeon | reverse complement strand
TCCACCCGCTGGCGCGGGCCGGCTGGGGGAAGCGGGAGGTCCGTGCGCTGGCCCGCGCGCGGGGTCTTCCGAACTGGGATGCTCCGAGCGATGCGTGCCTCGCCTCCCGCGTGCGGCACGGCCAGACGATCGATCGGGAGCTCCTCGCCCGCATCGAACGGGCCGAAGATCGGGTCCGGTCCGAGGGGTTCCGCCAGGTCCGCGTCCGGGTCGCCGGCCGGACGGCGCGCGTCGAGGTGGAGCCCGGCGAGGTCGCCCGATTGACGCGCGCGGCGGAAGCGGGGTCCCTCCTCGCGGACCTGCGCTCGCTCGGATTCGCGGAGGTGACGATCGACCCGCGCGGCTACGGCGCCTCCCGCGCGGCGCTCGCCCGCCCGTGAACCTCGCCGAGCCCCGGCGGCCGGTCCTGCCCGGCCGCTTTGAGCTCGAGACCGACCTCGCGCCGCAGGGGGATCAGCCGAAGGCGATCGACGAGCTCGTCGCCCGCCTCCAAGTGCCGGAGAAGTTCGTGACCCTCCTCGGCGTCACGGGGAGCGGCAAGACGTTCACGATGGCGCACGTCGTCGCGCGCCTCCAGCGCCCCACGCTCGTGGTGAGCCCGAACAAGACGCTCGCCGCGCAGCTCGTGAGCGAGTTCCGCGCCCTCTTCCCGCGCAACGCGGTCGAGTACTTCGTGAGCTACTACGACTACTACCAGCCCGAGGCCTACGTCCCGCAGATCGACCTCTACGTCGAGAAGGACGCGGCGATCAACGAGGAGATCGACCGTCTCCGGCACCGGGCGACGCAGGCGCTGCTCACGCGACGCGACGTGCTGATCGTCGCGTCGGTGAGCTGCATCTACGGCCTCGGCTCCCCGGAGGACTACCGGGCGAACGTCATCATGCTCACCGTCGGCGGGACGGTCCGGCGGCAGGAGCTGCTCGAACGGCTGGTCCGGATGAAGTACCAGCGCAACGACGTCGAGCTCAAGCGCGGTCGCTTCCGCGTGCGGGGCAGCACCCTCGATGTGATGGGCGCGGGCGAGTCGGTGCACCGCATCGTCCTGGACGACTCGACGATCGCCTCCATTACGGAGCTCGACCCGATCACCCAGGCCGAAGTGCGGGAGCTCGGCCAGCTCTCGATCTTCCCGGCGACCCACTTTTTGACGATCGACGAGCGCCTCACCGCCGTCCTTGCGGAGATCGACCAGGAGAAGACCGATCGCGTGGCCGATCTGACGCGCCAGGAGAGGATCCTCGAGGCGCAGCGGCTCAAGAGCCGCACCGAGTACGATCTCGAGATGATCCGGGAGACCGGCTACTGCTCCGGGATCGAGAACTACTCCCGCTACTTCGCGGGACGGAAGGCCGGCGAGCCCCCGTACACCCTCCTCGACTTCTTTCCGGACGACTTCCTCGTCTTCCTGGACGAATCGCACGTGACGATCCCGCAGCTCGAAGGGATGAACAAGGGCGACCGCGCGCGCAAGGACAACCTGGTGGAGTTCGGCTGGCGGCTCCCCTCCGCCCGCGACAACCGGCCGCTCACGTTCCCCGAGTTCCTGTCGCGCGTTCCCCAGGCGGTCTTCGTGAGCGCGACGCCCGGGTCGTTCGAGCGGAAGATGAGCGCGGGGATCGTGGAGCAGATCATCCGGCCGACCGGGTTGGTCGATCCGCCGATCGAGGTCCGCCCGCTCCACGGCCACATCGCCGACCTCCTCACCGAGCTCCGGACGACGATCGCCCGCGGGGACCGCAGCCTCGTGACGACGCTGACGAAGGCGACGGCGGAGCAGCTCGCCGACTACCTCGCGAACCGGGGGATCCGGGTCCGCTACCTCCACAGCGAGGTGGAGACGCTCAAGCGGATCGAGATCCTCCGGGACCTGCGGCTCGGGCGGTTCGACGTGCTCGTGGGGATCAACCTCCTGCGCGAGGGGCTCGACCTGCCCGAGGTGAGCCTGGTGGCGATCCTGGACGCCGACAAGGAGGGGTATCTCCGCAGCGAGACCTCCCTCATCCAGACCGCCGGCCGCGCGAGCCGCAACGTCGAGGGTCGGGTGATCCTCTACGCCGACCGCCTGACCGGATCGATGGAGCGAGCGATCGCCGAGATGCGACGACGGCGCGAAGCGCAGGTCGCCTACAACGCGGCGCACGGGATCGTCCCCGAGACGATCCGCAAGGAGGTCCGCTCGCTCCTCGCCGAAGGGGAGAGCGCGCCGTCCGGGGAGCTCTCGGTCGCCGGTCTCGGACCGAAGTGGAAGGAGCGCCTCCCGTTGCTGCTCGCCAATCTCGAGGAGGAGATGCGCCTCGCCGCCGAGCGCCTCGACTTCGAGGAGGCGGCCCGCATCCGGGACCGCGTGCGCGAGCTCCGGAGGGACGCGGACGGGAAGCGCGCGAAGGGCCGCGGTCGGCCGCGGTAACCCCTTGGGCGTCGACCGGCAAAGCCCCTTTACCCCCCGGACCCTGCCCGGGCGTGGCCGCGCCGTCCCGGACGACCGCGGGCCTGGCGGGTCTTCGGCGCAGCGGCGCGGGGACCGAGCTCCTCTTGCTCTACGAGTGCGCGACGCTCGGACCGACGCAGCTCCGCCCGATCGCCGATCGACTGGGGGTCACGGTGCAGGCGGTGTCCCACTCGGTCCGTCAGCTCCGGCATCGGGGCCTGCTCGAAGTCGTGGAGGGACGCTACCGTCCGACCGTGGTCGGCGTGGCGTGGCTGCACGGGACCCTGGGCGACCTCGCGGACGATGTTCGCGCGCGACTCGCCCACCTCCACGTCATCCGCACGACCCGGGCCCTCGCGGGCGCGGACCTCGCCGCGGGAGCCGGCGTCAGCCTCGAGATGCACGACGGCCTCCTGACGGCGCGTCCGGGGTCCCGGGGCCCGTCCCGGGGACGTACGGCGTCCGCCGCGCGCCGGGGGGACGTCGTGACGGTCACGGACCTCGAGGGGATCGTCCCGCTGCCGCGCGCCAAGGTCGCGATCCGCACCCTCTCCGAGGAGGATCTCTTCCGGCCGGATCTATCGCGCCGCCTCGCCCGCGCCGTGGCGGCCCGCCCCGGCCTCCGAGCGGCGGTCGGCCTCGAAGCGTACTCGGCGTTGCGCGCCGCCGGGGTCGCGAGCGCCGAGCGGTTCGCGGTCCCGTCGGTCGCCCGGGAGGCGAGCACGCTCGGCGTGCCCGTGACGATCCTCGTGATGGAGCGGGACCTGCCTCGGCTCCTGGCCGAGTTCTCCGGGGCGGATCCCCCGCCGCTCGAAGTGCGGAGCGTCGGGACCCGCTCCGCGCGCTGATCACGCGGGGAGTCGCCCGTCCGGCCCTCCCGCGGCGGAGGCGGGCCGCGTCGACCGGAGCCTCGGGAGGAGTTCGGCGATCCCTCCGATCTCGATCGCCCCGGCGGTCCGGAGGGACCGGTAGGCCACGGCGCCCCGCCCTTGGGCAAAGTCCCGGGCCTCGATCGGGGGCTGGGCGAAGAGATACACGGGGGTCCGGGGGACGAACGGAAGGAGATCGGTCAGGTTCGCGAGGTTCGAGGGGCCGACCGCGAACGGAGCGACGACGATCGCGTCCGCGCGCGCCAGGAGCTCCCGGTTCCTCGCCCGCACCTCGTCGCCGAGCGGCGCGAACGGCACCTCTTCCGCGATCGGCACCCCCAGCTCTTGGGCGGTCTCGCTGTCGGAGTCCAACAGGTGGAGCGCTCCCGCGGTGAGCGCGTACCCCGCCTCGGTGAGCGCCCGCAGGATCGGGGACGCCGCTCCCCCTCCCCCGACCACATGCACCGTCCCGGAGGGCGGCGCGGGGGCGGCGGCGGGTCCCTCGGTGGGGACGAGCGAGTAGGGGATCAGGTACGGGACGCCGCTCTTCGCGTCCCGCTTCAGCTCCGCCGCCACCCCCCACACCCGGCGCAAGAGCTCCTCCGAGAGGACCGCGGCGGGGGGGCCGTCGGCGACCTTGCGTCCCCGCGAGAGGACGACGATCCGATCGGCAAATCGCGCGGCGAGATTCAGATCGTGCAACGCGGCGAGGACGGTGACCGGCCCGCCCCGCGTGAGGCGGTGCACCCGCTCGAGCAGGTCGAGCTGGTGGGCGATGTCGAGGTGGCTCGTCGGCTCGTCGAGCAGGAGGAGCGGCGCCTCCT